>DAWBYD010000078.1:0-1973 GCA_052278285.1 Collinsella sp.
CTGGTATGCCGCCGAGGACCTGCGCCTGGCGCGTGCGGTGTTCGTAAACCGCCTGTCGCGCCCCGAGGCCAGCTTTGCGACCACGATGGACCTGCTGCAGGAGCGCTTTGGCACGCGCCTGGGCGCCGTGACCCTTCCCTGGGGCGAGGGCGAGGACTTTGACGGCATCATCGACCTGGTGCGCATGAAGGCGCGCCATTGCAACGGCGCCGAGGCCGTTGAGTCGGAGATTCCCGAGGAGTATCGTGCCCAGGCCGAGGAGGCCCATGACCATCTGTGCGAGCTGGTGGCCGAGGCTGACGACGAACTGATGATGAAGTACTTGGAAGGCGAGGAGACGCTGACGCAGGAGGAGCTCGAAGGCCTGCTGTCGAAGGCGATCGCCGAGCGCATCTTTGTGCCGGTCTTTGCGGGCGATTGCATCAAGGAGCAGGGCGTCAACTCGCTGATGGACGACATCGCCACGTACTTCCCGGCGCCGACCGACTATGGCGAGATGCCGCTCATTGACGGCGATTCGCTTAAGATCTCGAGTGACGATGACCGCCCGGTGGCCTTTGTGTTTAAGACCCTGGCCGATCCTCAGCAGGGTCGCATCAGCTTTATCAAGGTGCTGACGGGCACGCTTGAGCCGGGCCTTGAGCTGATCAACGCGCGTACCCGCAAGAGCGATCGTCTGGCCCACCTGTATGTGATGTGCGGCCGCGACATGACCGAGGTCGGTCACGCCTATGCCGGCGACATCATCGTGGCGCCCAAGCTGGCGGCCGAGACGGGCGATACGCTCTCCATTACCGGTAAGGTCGAGGCTGCGGCGTTTAAGTTCCCCAACTCGCAGTACCGCATTGCCATCGAGGCCGAGAACCGTGGCGACGAAGAGAAGCTCTATACGTTTATCGAGAAGGCGTGCAAGGCTGATCCGACCATGAGCATCGATCGTGACGAGGAGACGGGCCAGACTATCATCTCCGCCGTTGGTGAGGCGCAGGTTTCGGTGCTGCTCAACCGTTTGGAGGATCGCACCAAGGTCGTGGCCAAGAGCGTGCCGATCCGCATTCCGTATCGCGAGACCATCCGCCGCACGGCGAGCGCCCAGGGTCGCCACAAGAAGCAGACCGGTGGCGCCGGTCAGTACGGCGACTGCTGGCTGCGCGTGGAGCCGCTTATTGGGCCCGACGGCACGAGCGACGGCTACGAGTTTGTGGATGAGGTCGTGGGTGGCCGCATTCCGCGCTCGCTGATCCCCGCCGTGGACAAGGGTGTCCAGGAGACCATGAAGGACGGCATCATTGCCGGCTACCCGCTCACGGGCATTCGCGTGGCTGTGTACGACGGCTCGTATCACAGCGTCGACTCCAACGAGATGGCGTTCCGCGCGGCGGCTCGCATCGGCCTGCGCAAGGCATGCGCCGACGCCGACCCGGTGGTGCTGGAGCCCATCGAGGAAATCACGGTGACTATTCCCGAGAGCTACGCCGGCGCCGTGATGGGTGACATCTCGGCATCGCGCGGTCGCGTGACGGGCATGGAGACCGATGAACGCGGCGACACCGTGGTCATCGCCCAGGCACCTCTCGCCGAGCTGACGGATTACTCGACGCGCCTGCGCGCTATCACGCGCGGCACGGGTGACTTCACCATGAAGCCCGCAGGCTATGAGCAGGTGCCTTATGACGTTCAGGCCAAGCTGGTCGAGCGCTATGAGGAGGGCCGCGCCAAGTAACGAGTGGTTTTGCCTGCAATGTAGGTGCTGACGAAAGGGCCGCCCTGGGTAACCGGGGCGGCCCTTTTTGATCCCTTGGGGACGGAGGAAAACGGATCATTTTAGGTTTTGGGCTGCTTGGTCGGTCCTAGTCTCCCGAGGCCTGGTTGCGGCCGGTAGCGTAGTCGATCTGCACGTGCGGCTGCAGGTTGTAGCAATATACGTGGAAGCACAGGGTCTTGCCGTGGTCCTCGACCGATTGCGCCTCAAG
>DAWBYD010000079.1:0-2224 GCA_052278285.1 Collinsella sp.
GCCATCCCGTGTTGGCTCGAGATGTTCGCCGGCGTCGCGGCAGCGATCTCGGGCGGGGTGGTCGCACGCGAGCACAAACTCGACCTGGTGGGCGCCGTCGCGCTCGCCGTGGTCTGTGGACTGGGCGGCGGTCTTTTGCGCGATATGACGCTGCAGGTGGGCAACGTCTACATCCTCAACCAACCGATGGCGCTCCCGCTCTCCATCGCCACCGCGGCCATCATCTACATCTTCCCGGCAATCGTCGACAAGCCCGAAAAGCTCATTCCCCTGCTCGACATCATCTCGGTCGGCATCTATGCGGCAACCGGCGCAGACAAGGCGCTGGTCTACGGCTTTGCGCCGGCGGTGTGCATCATGATGGGCTTTTTCACCGCGGTGGGCGGCGGCATGTTGCGCGACGGCTTTATGGGCGTGGTTCCGGGCATTTTCCAACGTACTAACTTTTATGCCATCGCCGCCATCGCCGGATCGACAAGCTATGTGTGTCTCGTTATGAGCGGCATCATGAGCAATGTCGCCGCGCTGGTCGTATGCGTTGTCGTGACCATGGGCCTGCGCTGGCTCTCGCTGCGCTTTGACATCAAAAGCCCCACCGAGGAAGACATCGCACGCTTTTTGCACCGCAAAAAATAGGTGGCGCGGGCCCATCCTTCGAAATGCAACCGAAAGGTTCTTTTAGAGCGCCCGCGCGTTGGGTACCCTGTTAGGTATATGCCGAACACCTAACAAAAGGATCAACCATGGCTTTCAATCAAACCGCGGCGGCGCCGTCACACAAGATGCGTCGCTGCCTATTTATGGCATTCGCGCTCATCGCGCTCGCGCTCACCGCTCTTCCCACGGCGTCATTTGCCGGCACGGACACGGCAGGCAATGTCCTTGCGACCGACAATGACGCCAATCCGTCCGGCGTCGAGGGTGACCTGTACTGGGCCGGCCAGGCCCTCAACTTGGACGATACGTCCATCGACCGCGATATCATCGCCGCGGGCGATACCCTCTCGATCCGCGACTGCACGGTGGGCGGCGCCGTCCGTCTGGCGGCGCGCACGATTGATATCGCCCAGACCACGGTTGATGGCAGCGTGACCGTCGCTGGCCAGCATGTCGTGCTCAACACCGGTAGCACCGCCAACTGTTTTTACGCGATGGGCGAGACGGTTGCCCTGCGCGGCTCTACCAAGTCGGCAGCGCTCGCGGGCGACACGGTGACCATCGATGGCACCGTCGAGGGCGATGTCGAGGTTTGGGCCGACAAACTCATCCTAGGCAAGAACGCCCACATCACCGGCACCGTGAACGCGCACGTCTCCGAGGACCCCGAGCGCGCCGCGGGAGCCGAAGTCGGCGCGCTCAAGATCGACCGCACCGAGAACGAAGATACTTCCACCGTTAACGATGTCATCGGCGGTATCGTCGCCGCGGCACTCTCGACCTGCTTTGTCGCCCTGCTACTCGAGCTCGTCTTTCCGCGCGCGACCGCCAGCGCCGCCGGCATGCTCCACCAGCGTCCCACGCCCCTGTGGGTGAGCGGTCTTCTGGGTACGATTGCTATAGCCCCCGCCGTCCTACTGTTGATTATCTCTATCGCTGGCCTGTCGCTTGCCGGAGCCCTCATGTGCGGCGTTATCGGCATCGCATTGGTGTCGAGCGCCTTTGCGGGGTGCGCGATCGCCCGCATGGTCGGACACAGCCAAAACCGCTACGCCATGGCAGCCGTGGGTGGCATCGCCGCAGGCGCCCTCACAGGGCTTCCCCTCGTAGGCGGCTTCATCAGCGGCGTGGCCTTTGTCTTTATGCTCGGCTACATCATCCAGATCATCTGGCGCAACGCCCGCCTCAAGCCGCAGCAGCCGACTAACACGCCGGGACTCCCCACCGCTTAGCAGCTAACCGCCACAAAGATGCCAAGCACCTTTGTGGCGGCGCAAACGAACCTGCCCCTTGCACCAAAAAGGGCGCCGACCATTGCGGTCGACGCCCTTTCTCGTTAGACGTTATAAGCCCCAGCGCTTATTTGTTGACCTGGCCGGCGCGGACGGCAGCCTTCTTGCGGTCGGTGGCGTTGAGCAGACGCTTGCGCAGGCGGATGTTCTTGGGAGTGATCTCCACCAGCTCGTCGTCGGCGATGTACTCCAGCGCCTCCTCCAGCGAGAAGGTGCGGGGCGGCACCAGCTGAACGGAGATATCGGAGGTCGAGGACCGCTGGTTGCCCAGGTTC
>DAWBYD010000080.1:0-8459 GCA_052278285.1 Collinsella sp.
CCGGCGACGGTGACGGTCTGGCCGCCGAGCGACTCGGCATCGGCATAGAGCTGCGCGATTTTGGTGCGGTTCACGTATCCTCCCATAACGGTTGAATGATAGTTATCCATACAGTTCGATATTCTAGCAGCTCGGCTCATTTGGGCTATACAGATAAAGCATTGGCGGGATGGTTTTTCAAACGAAAAGCGCCCGCGGCCAAATGGTCGCGGGCGCTTGACGAGGTGCCTTTTGGCTGTGTGGCGCGGGGCCTGGCTACTTGGTCTTGGCAACCAGCAGCGGGTCGCCAAGCTTGACGAGCGGGTTGCCGCCGATAAGCGTTCCAGACTCGCCGACATGGTCGATGCTCTTAAGACGATCGAGCTCGGAGACGATGACGGTCACGATGTCCTCGTGACCAGCGGCCTTAATGGCCTCGCGGTCGAAGCTGATGAGCGGCTGGCCTGCCTTGACCACATCGCCCATCTCGACAAAGCGGGCAAAACCCTTGCCGTTCATTTCCACGGTGCCCAGGCCAACATGGATGAACACGCGCAGGCCGTCCTCGGTAATCATGCCGATGGAGTGGTTGGTGACGGTGGTGGCGCCGATGCGGCCGTTGGCGGGCGCATAGATGGTGCCGGTAATGGGCTCGATGCCATAGCCCTGGCCAAGCATGCCCGAGGCGATCGTCTCGTCGGGAACCTCGTTCAGGTTGACGAGCACGCCGTTGACGGGGGCATAGATGACGCCTTCGCGGGTGGCGAAGCTTGCTGCGGGCGGAACGGACGCCTCGCCGGTCGAGGTGAAGGTGGACTTAAGCGAATCGAGCAGACCCATAGTTGCCTCCAACTTAAATAGGCGCATATCGCGCGTTTGGTTTGCCGGAAACGTTTCATATGTGTTTCGCGGCTTGGTCAACGCCCCCTATTCTACGCTGCTCAACGATACCTCTGAACTGGGATTATGTGATATATCAGTTGAAGGGAAACTTATTGCCGGAGTGTTTCTGCGCCACGGGTTCAAGTGGGGTACGCTTGAAGGCGAAAAACAAGGGCGCATAATTTGCGCGAAGGGAGCACATATGATTGTCGAGAACCATGCGCTGTGGGGCGAGGAGCCGACCGAGGATTATCCGGCGACGTTTACGTATTTGGGTGCCGAGCCGCTGCCCGATAAACCGAATGGCCGCCGCCCCGCGGTGATCATCTGCGGCGGAGGCGGGGTTACACATATCGCTCCGCACGAGCAGGACCCGGTGGCGTTTGCATTTTTGGATCACGGTTACCAGGCCTTTGTGCTCAACTATGTCACGAGCTCTACGGGTGACGTGAGCTTTCCGCACCCCCAGGCAGATCTTGCCAAGATGGTCGCCACGGTGCGCGCCAACGCCGACGAGTGGCATGTCGATCCTAAGCGCGTGTGCGTCGTGGGATTCTCGGCGGGCGGCATGATCTGTGCCTCGCTGGCAACGCAGTGGAAGACCGGCCCCTTCGCGGCACTTGCCGGGGCACGTCCGGACGACATTCGTCCCGATGCCGTGGTGCTGGGCTATCCGCTGCTCGACTTTGCCTATGTGCGCGACATGCAGACGCGCGATCCGCGCATTGACTTGCGCGTGCCCAAGACGGGCGGCAAGACGGGGCGCGATTTGCTCAACGACTACCTGTCGATGGTGACGGGTGGCGAGGCAACTGACGAGCATTTGGCCGATATCTGCCCCACCACGCATGTTTCGCGTCAGATGCCGCCGACCTTTGTGTGGGGCGTGTCCGACGACAAGACGGCGCCGATCGCGCAGGTCTACCCGTTTGCGCAGCGCATGGCCGAGGAGGGCGTTGCATGCGAGATGCACGTCTTCGACCAGGGTGGTCACGGCCTTTCGCTCGGCAACGCCAACACCGCGGTCGACAACGAGGACAAGCAGGTGGCGGTCCGTCCCTGGATCCGCCTAGCCTTCCGCTTCCTGGAGCGCCACGGGTTTTAGTTACGGCGTTTTACCAAACGCCGTAACCACTTGACGCTGCAAGCCCGCCAGGGCGGCAATCTGCCTTTCAACTTCGGCGGCATGACCAGAAGGTCAATGCCGCCTCGTTTCAGGGCACCTTGCTCGCCCTGGCGGGCTTTCGCTGTTCGCGCCAAAACATCGGCGTTGCCATGGCCCAGATGCGGCACTTGGGGACGTTCCTTTTGTGCCGGCACTTGGGGACGGTCCTTGCAGCAATCTGTCGATTGAACGTCGTTGTGCGTTCGCGCTATCATGCATGGTTACAATTGGTTAGCCGTGGCAAACGGTTAGCCAAGGTAAACTAAATGCAACGCCCTGTGGGCGTCGGGGGAGGAGCACGGACGTGAAGCTCGATACGCTCGAGATTGGAAAGGACGCCGTTGTCGCATCGGTGGCATCGGACGATCAGGCACTCCGACAGCATATTTTGGACATGGGTCTAACGCCGGGCACCGAAGTCACCATGATGAAGTACGCCCCCATGGGTGACCCGCTCGAGATCCGCCTACGTGGCTACGAGTTGACGCTGCGCAAGGACGATGCCGCACGCATTGAGCTCGTGGATGTGCACGACACCGATACCGGCCCGCGCGTTAACGCCGCAATCGGCACGACGGACCACCCGGCCCTGGGCGAGGGGACGTATTCACCCCGTGCGGCAAAAACGGCCGTGCCCGAGGGCGCGCCGCTGCATTTTGCCCTTGCCGGTAACCAAAACTGCGGCAAGACCACGCTGTTCAACCAGCTTACGGGCTCCAACCAGCACGTCGGTAACTTTCCCGGCGTGACGGTCGACCGCAAGGACGGCACCATTCGCAACCACCCCGAGGCGAGCGTTACCGACCTGCCCGGCATTTACTCCCTGTCGCCGTACACAGGCGAAGAAGTCGTGAGCCGTCAGTTCATCCTCGACGAGCGCCCGGACGCCATCATCGACATCATTGACGCCACCAACATCGAGCGCAACCTGTACCTGACGCTGCAGCTTATGGAGCTCGACCGCCCCATGGTCATCGCGCTCAACATGATGGACGAGGTGACGGCCAACGGCGGCGCCGTGGACGTCACCCTGCTCGAGCGCCTGCTGGGCGTGCCCGTTGTCCCCATTAGCGCTGCCCGCAACGAGGGTATCGGCGAGCTGGTGGATCATGCCTTGCACGTGGCGCGGTTCCGCGAGCGTCCCGGTCGCCTGGACTTTTGCGCACCCGATGGTCCAGACGGCGGTGCGCTGCATCGCTGCATCCACGGCATCGCCAACCTTATCGAGGACCATGCCGCGACGGCGCACATTCCCGTGCGTTTTGCGGCGACCAAGCTGGTTGAGGGCGACGAGCTGGTGACCGAGGCGCTTCACCTGGATCGCAACGAGCTCGACGCTATCGAGCACATCATTACTCAGATGGAGGGCGAGGCCGGCACCGACCGCCTGTCCGCGCTGGCCGATATGCGCTTTTGCTTTATCGGCGACGTGTGTGGGCGCTGCGTCGTCAAACCGCACGAGAGCCGCGAGCACGTGCGCTCCGTCAAGATCGACCGCATCCTGACGGGCCGCTACACGGCCATTCCGGCGTTCCTGGTGATCATGGGCCTCGTCTTTTGGCTGACGTTTGGCGTGATCGGCGCGGCGTTGCAGGGGCTCATGGAGGACGGCATCGCTGTCATCATCGCCTCGGCCGAGGCGGGCCTCAAGGCGTTCGGAACCAACGACGTGGTGCGCTCGCTGGCTGTCGACGGCGTGCTTACGGGCGGGGGCAGCGTGCTGACCTTCCTTCCGATTATCGTCGTGCTCTTCTTGTTCCTCTCCATTCTGGAAGACTCCGGATACATGGCACGCGTGGCCTTTGTCATGGATAAGGTGCTGCGTCGCTTTGGCCTGTCGGGCCGCAGCTTCGTGCCTATGCTCGTCGGTTTTGGCTGTACCGTGCCGGCTATCATGTCGACCCGTACGCTCCCATCCGAGCATGACCGCAAGATGACGGTCATGCTCACGCCGTTCATGAGCTGCTCGGCCAAGTTGCCGGTCTATGGTCTGCTGTGCGGGGCGTTTTTCCCACAGGCGACGGTTCCCGCCATGGTCTCGCTCTATCTGATTGGTATTGCGGTTGGTTGCATTGCGGCTTTGGTGCTCAACCGTACGGCATTTAAGGGCGACCCGGTGCCGTTTATCATGGAGCTTCCCAACTACCGCCTGCCGAGCGTCAAGACGACGGTGATGCTGGCATGGGATAAGGCCAAGGACTTTATTACCAAGGCCTTTACCATTATCTTTGCCGCTACCGTGGTCATCTGGTTCCTTCAGACGTTCGATATCCGCTTTAATGTGGTCGCCGATCAGTCGCAGAGTCTGCTTGCCGGTCTGGGTAGCATCATCGCGCCGGTGTTGACCCCGCTCGGTTTTGGCGACTGGCGCGCCTCGACGGCGCTCGTCACGGGACTCATCGCCAAGGAGAGCGTCATCTCGACGCTCACGGTGCTTTTGGGCGCAACGTCGCCCGCGGTGCTGTCAACCATGTTTTCGCCGTTTACCGCTTACGTGTTCCTGGTCTTTACGCTGCTGTACCCGCCCTGCGTGGCGTCCATCGGCGCCGTCAAGAGCGAGCTGGGCACGCGCTATGCCGTTGCTGTGTTCGCGTTTCAGGTGACGGTCGCCTGGATCGTGGCGTTTGTCGTGCATTCGGCGGGCATATTGCTGGGTTTGGCTTAGTTATTTATTGACGGCGCAACCTCTGTGTATTGAGTTGATTGCGGCCCCGCATCTGTACTGACGGATGCGGGGCCGTTGCTATATAATCGCCCACCGCCCAAGACAATCGGAGAGGTTTCCTACATGACTCAGGCAAGACAAGATGGCATCTCACTCAAGCAGTGGCTCCCGCTTATTGGGCTCGCCTGTTGCGCGTTCGTATTCAACACGTCGGAGTTCATGCCCATCGGTCTTCTGACTGATATTGCCGCATCGTTCTCGCTCACGGAGGCCCAAGCAGGCATCATGATCTCGGTCTACGCCTGGGGCGTCATGCTGCTGTCGCTGCCGCTTATGGTGTTTGCCTCGCGCTTTGAGTTCAAGCGGATGCTGCTCGGCGTGCTCGCCGTGTTCTCGCTGGGCCAGTTCCTGTCCGCCGTGGCGCCCACCTATCCTATTTTGGTTTGCGCACGTCTGGTGGTCGCCTGCGCGCATGCCGTGTTCTGGTCGGTCGCCTCGATTATGGCCTCGCGCCTGGTCGACAGTCGCCACGGAGCGCTCGCCATCAGCATGATCGCCACGGGCTCGTCCATCGCGCAGATCTTTGGCCTGCCGATCGGCCGCGCCATCGGGCTGGCCGTGGGCTGGCGCATGACGTTTGCCGTGGTCGGGGCCCTCTCAGCCATCGCGGTCGTCTACCAGGCCGCGGTGTTCCCGGCCATGCCGGCGGGCGAGCGCTTTACCGTCAAACAGCTGCCCGAGCTGCTCAAGAATCCGTTCCTGGTCGCGCTCTACGCGGTCACGGTTTTTATGGCGACCGGCTATTACGCAAGCTACAGCTACATTGAGCCTTTCCTGGCGCAGGTCGCACACGTCGACGCGGGCGCCATCACCATGACGCTGACGGCGTTTGGCTTCTCCGGTCTGGTGGGCAGCTGGCTGTTTGGCCGCCTGTTCGACGGGCATCGCTTCCCGTTCTTGGCTATCACGCTCTCCGGCGTGCCGGTGGCTCTGCTGCTTATGGGTCCGGTCGCATCGTCGCTCGTGGCAGTGCTTGCCGTCTGCGCGCTGTGGGGTTGCTGCGCCACGGCCTTTAACGTGGCGTTCCAGGCCGAGCTCATCAAGTACACGCCGGCGGATTCGTCGGCCGTCGCCATGTCGATCTTCTCGGGCCTGTTCAATCTGGGCATCGGCACGGGCACCGCAATCGGCGGTGCCGTGGTTTCGGGTCCCGGTATCGCTTGGATTGGCTTCGTGGGCGGGGCGATTACCGTCGTGGGCGTCATCCTCGCCATCACCGTGCTGTTCCCAGCCATCCGTCGCGCCAAGCCCGTCGCCTAATCACAACCCAGGAGGGTCGGGGTGGCTAAAAGAGCCCCGTCCCAAATTAACTACTCTGCTGGGCATACAATGGATGTCGTTGTGTTGAGCTTACCGGGAGGTTGCTATGTGGGCATACGAGACGACGTTCTACCAGGGCTATCCGCTGGGCTTTTGCGGAGCTCCGCGCGAAAACGCCGCGCCCGTTGCTGAGGATGAGCTCGCCCAGGCTGCCAACGACGCGCCCAACTCCGATGCCCCCATCATGAAGATCGCCCAGTGGGCCGACTACCTGCAAAAACTCGGTATTGGCGCCGTGCTCATCAACCCGCCGCTCGAGTCTGATAGTCACGGCTACGATACGCGCAGTCTGCGCCATATCGACCGCCGCCTGGGTGGGGATGCCGACTTTGCCGCCGTATGCGACACGCTGCATACCCATGACATCCGCGTGGTGCTCGATGCTGTCTTCAACCACGTCGGCCGCGGTTTTTGGGCCTTCCGCGACGTGCAGGAGCGCAAGTGGGACTCGCCCTACAAGGACTGGTTCCACATTAGCTTTGACGGTGACTCGTGCTACGGCGACGGCTTTTGGTACGAGGGCTGGGAGGGCCATTTTGAGCTTGTGAAGCTCAACCTGCAAAACCCTGCCGTGGTCGATTACCTGCTTGAGTCCGTGCGTCGCTGGTCCGAAGTCTTTGGCGTCGACGGTCTGCGCCTGGACGTCGCCTATATGCTCGATCGCGATTTTATGCGCCGCCTACACGCCTTTACCCGCGAGCTCAAGCCCGACTTCGTGCTGATCGGCGAGACACTCCACGGCGACTACAACCAGATCGTCAACGACGAGATGCTCGACTCCTGCACCAACTACGAGTGCTACAAGGGCCTGTACTCCAGCTTTAACTCGGTCAACATGTTCGAGATTGCCCACTCGCTTCATCGCCAGTTTGGCGGCGACCCCTGGTGCATTTATCGCGGCAAGCATCTGCTGTCGTTTGTCGACAACCACGACGTGCCGCGCCTGGCGAGCATCCTGACGGACAAGTCCTGCCTGCGCCCCGCCTACGGCATGCTCTTTGGTATGCCGGGCATTCCGTGCGTCTACTACGGCAGCGAGTGGGGGATTGCCGGCGAAAAGGGCGGCCCCGATGGCGATTGGGCGCTACGTCCTGTGCTCGATGAGCCCGCGCCCAACGAGCTGACGGCATTTGTCACGCAGCTGGCGCACCTGCGCTCGGCAAACGACGCGGCAGCCCGTGCCCTCAACTACGGTGCCTATCGCAACGTGGTGATCCAGAACAAGCAGCTGCTGTTCGAGCGCGCCTGCGACGATGCGACGGTGCTCGTGGCGGTCAATGCCGTGAACGAGCCCTACACCTTTGGAGCTGGCGAACTCAGCGGCTCCTTCGTCGACCTGCTTGCCGACGATGCGCCCACGGTCGAGCTGTCGGGTGCCCTTGAGCTTGCACCCTACGAGGTGCGTTATCTGCTGAGGGCCTAGGCCATGGCAGCGTCTGACGAGGGCTATCAACATATTGAGCATGGGTTTGAACCCGTGTTCGACCAGCACTCGCGCGTTTTGGTGCTCGGGTCGTTTCCCTCGGTGCTTTCGCGCGCCAATGCCTTTTATTACGGCAACCCTCAGAATCGCTTTTGGCGCGTGATGGCCGCGTGCCTCGGTGTGCCCGTGCCGCCCAACGAGGGCGATCCTTTGGCAAGCGGTGAGCCCGCGACGCTCGATGCCTCGATTGCCGCCAAGCGGGCCATGCTGCTCAACGGCGGTGTGGCCCTGTGGGACGTGATCGAGAGCTGCGATATTAAGGGTTCGAGTGACGCCAGCATCAAAAACGTTGTGCCGGCACATATCGAGCGCATTACCGACGCGGCTCCCATTAAGCAGGTGATATGCAACGGTGGTACAGCTGGCCGGCTCTACAAGCGCTATCTACAAGAACGCACCGGGCTGCCGGCCATCGTTCTGCCGTCGACAAGTCCCGCCAATGCGGCATGGCGCCTAGAGCGCCTTGTTGGGCGCTGGCGCGAGGCCGTTGACTGGGGCGCTCTGTAATTTAGATATCTGATTGGGCGCGGGTGCCGAGGCGTTTCATGATGGCATGCCAGATCGGTGCGGGCAGCGCGGGCTTGACGCGCACCATGCCGTCGGCATCGACGCCTCCGGCATTGCCACCGCCAAGCAGCTGCGCATGCTCAATGGAGCAGCCCATGCGTACGGCGCCCACAAGCTTATCCATCGCTTCCGAAAATGGCCGACGCAAGAGACCCATGCGCGGGGAGTGGCGAAGCGCTGCGATGCCGGTGCCGGTGCAGACGACACCGCCGTCGCACCATGGCAGGGCACGTAGAAGACATGCCCGATACAGGCGGTCGAGGACTTCGTCCGTCTGCTTGGCGTTGTTGGACAGGGCCTGGACGACGACATAGACGCGTGTTTCTGTATTCCCAAGG
>DAWBYD010000081.1:0-4602 GCA_052278285.1 Collinsella sp.
CCATCATGTCCGGTTCTGACGCCGACATCAAGCCGGGCAACGCTCTGCCCCTCGCCGACATTCCCGTCGGTACGCTCATCCACGCCGTCGAGTTCCAGCCGGGCAAGGGCGCTGCTATCGCCCGTTCCGCCGGTAACTCCTGCCAGCTGATGGGTAAGGAGGGCAAGTACGCTATCGTCCGTATGCCTTCCTCCGAGATGCGCCGCATCCTCGTTACCTGCCGCGCCACCGTCGGTGAGGTCGGCAACGCCGATCACTCCAACATCGTCATCGGCAAGGCCGGCCGTAAGCGTCACATGAACGTGCGCCCGACCGTCCGCGGTACCGTCATGAACCCTGTCGACCACCCGCACGGCGGTGGCGAGGGCAAGAACCACACCTCTGGTCGTCCCTCCGTTACCCCCTGGGGTAAGCCGACGAAGGGCCTTCGTACGCGCAAGAAGAAGAAGGTCTCGAACCAGCACATCATTCGTCGCCGTAAGAAGTAATTTCGGATACCGAGTTTTAGGAGAAAGCACTTATGAGCAGAAGTCTCAAAAAGGGCCCGTTCGTGGAGACTCGCCTTCTCTCGCGTATCACCGCGATGAACGAGGCTGGCAAGAAGGACGTCGTGAAGACCTGGTCCCGCGCGTCCACCATCTTCCCCGAGATGGTTGGTCACACCATCGCCGTCCACGACGGCCGCAAGCATGTGCCCGTGTATGTTACCGAGTCCATGGTTGGTCACAAGCTCGGCGAGTTCGCGCCGACTCGTACGTTCCGTGGCCACAAGGCCAAATAGGGGGTTAACCGTAAATGGCAACTAAGTCTATTGAAACTGAGGCCACCGAGGTTCGCGCCGTCGCTAAGTACGTGCGTGTTTCCCCCAGCAAGGCCCGCCTGGTGGTCGATCTGATCCGCCGCAAGCCTGTCGCTCAGGCCTTCGACATCCTCCACTTCTGCGACCGCGCCGTCGCCGTGGATGTCGAGAAGGTTCTCCGTTCCGCCGTTGCGAACGCCGAGAACAACAACGGTCTGCGTGCCGACAACCTGGTTGTCGCCGCTGCCTATGTTGACGAGGGTCCGACGCTTAAGCGCATCCGTCCCCGCGCCAAGGGTTCCGCTTCTCGCATTCTGAAGCGTACTTCCCACATCACCGTCGTCGTTGCTCCTCGAAAGGAGGCGTAAAGCTGTATGGGTCAGAAAGTCTACCCCACCGGCTTCCGTCTTGGCATCACCGAGAACTGGCGCTCCCGCTGGTTCGCAGAGAAGGATTACGCTAAGACCCTCGGTAACGATCTCGAGATTCGTAAGTACCTCGAGAAGCGTCTTTCCCGCGCAGCTGTCTCCCGCGTCGAGATCGAGCGCGCTGGCGACAAGGTGAAGGTCATCATCCTCACTGCTCGCCCCGGCGTTGTCATCGGTAAGAAGGGTGCCGAGATCGATACCCTCCGTACCGAGCTCGAGAAGGTCGCTGGCGTCTCCAAGGGCCAGCTCTCCGTCGACGTTGTCGAGATCAAGCGCCCCGAGCTCGACGCCAACCTCGTTGCTCAGTCTATCGCCGAGCAGCTCGAGGGCCGCGTTGCCTTCCGTCGCGCTATGCGCAAGGCTGTCCAGTCCGCCCGCAAGGCCGGCGCTAAGGGCATCCGTATCCAGTGCTCCGGTCGTCTCGGCGGTGCCGAGATGGGCCGTCGTGAGTGGTACCGCGAGGGTCGCGTGCCTCTGCACACCCTCCGTGCCAAGATCGACTACGGCACGGCTGTCGCCAGCACCACCATGGGCGCTTGCGGCGTGAAGGTCTGGATTTACCTGGGCGAGAAGCTCCCGGGCCAGCCTGTTCCCAACCCTGCACTCGAGGGCTCTTCCCGTCCTCGTCGTCGTAACTCCGAGAGGAGGGGTCAGTAGTGCTTGCCCCTAAGCGTATTCTTCACCGCAAGGTGCAGCGTGGCTCCATGAAGGGCCAGGCCAAGGGTAATACCGAGCTGCATTTCGGCGAGTTTGGTATCCAGGCTCTCGAGGCCCATTGGATCACCAACCGTCAGATCGAGGCCGCTCGTATTGCCATGACCCGCTACATGAAGCGTGGCGGTCGTGTCTACATCACGATCTTCCCCGATAAGCCCATCACCAAGAAGCCTGCCGAGACTCGCATGGGTTCTGGTAAGGGTAACCCCGAGGAGTGGGTGGCCGTCGTCAAGCCCGGCCGCATCATGTTCGAGGTCAAGGGTGTTCCCGAGGAGGTCGCTCGCGAGGCTCTGCGTCTTGCGCAGCACAAGCTCCCCATCAAGACCAAGATTGTTGCTGCTAAGAACGCTGAGCAGCGCATCGAGAAGGAGATGGCTGAGGAGGCCGCTCTCGAGGCCAAGTGGGCTGCTGAGGACGCCGCCGCCGCCAAGGAGGAGAACTAATGAAGCCCGCAGAGATTCGTGAGCTCTCGGACGCTCAGCTCGTTGAGAAGCTGAAGGAAATGCGCGCCGAGCTCTTTAACCTTCGTTTCCAGATGGCCACCAGCCAGCTGGACAACACCGCTCGCGTCAAGACCGTGAAGAAGGACATCGCTCGCGTCCTCACGGAGCAGCGCGCCCGCGAGATCGCAGCGGAGAAGTCCGCTGTCGCCGAGTAGGACCTAAGGAGAGAACATGACTGATTCGCGTAACTCGCGTAAGGTCCGTACGGGTGTCGTTACCTCCGTCTCCGGTGCCAAGACCATTGTTGTCACCATCACCGAGCGCAAGCGTCACCCCAAGTACGGCAAGATGATGACCAGCTCCAAGAAGCTGCACGCTCACGACGAGGAGTGCACGGCTGGCGTGGGCGATACCGTCCGCGTTATGGAGACCCGTCCTATGTCCAAGATGAAGCGTTGGCGCCTCATCGAGGTCGTCGAGCGCGCTAAATAAGCAGTCGCTCTTACGACTTGTACGTTTCCGAAGATGTGCGTATGCCTGGCTTGCATACCACGGGCCGTATAAAGGCTGCGCACCTCTCTTCGGTTCTTAGTTCGGAGGAACATCTACCATGATTCAGATGCAAACCATGCTGAACGTCGCCGACAACTCCGGCGCTCGCAAGATTCGCTGCATCAAGGTGCTTGGCGGTTCCAAGCGTCGTTATGCAGGCATCGGCGATGTGTTCATCGGTGCTGTCCAGGAGGCTACCCCTGGCGCCAACGTCAAGAAGAAGGACGTTGTCCGTTGCGTCGTCGTTCGCACCGTTAAGGAGATCCGCCGCAAGGATGGCTCCTACATTCGCTTTGATGAGAACGCCTGCGTTGTCATCAACAACGATGGTTCGCCCGTCGGCACCCGTATCTTCGGGCCCGTCGCTCGCGAGCTTCGTGACAAGAAGTACATGAAGATCGTCTCGCTCGCTCCCGAGACCCTGTAGTTAGGGGAGATATATGTATATCAAGAAGGGCGATAAGGTCCAGGTTCTCTCTGGTAAGGATCGCGGCAAGCAGGGCGTTGTCCTGCGTGCTCTCCCCGCCGAGAACAAGGTCGTTGTCGAGGGCGTTTCGGTCGTCAAGAAGGCCGTCAAGCCCAACGCTGCCAACCAGCAGGGCGGCATCGTTTCGCAGGAGGCTCCTATCGACGCCTCCAACGTCAATCTCGTTTGCCCCGAGTGCGGTAAGGTTACCCGCGTCGGTCACGAGAAGGACGGCAAGAACAAGCTGCGCGTCTGCAAGAAGTGCGGCCACAAGTTCTAAGCTGCCCGCAACAGCAAGTTGCTAGCAAAGGCCCGGATGCCCCACGGCATCCGGGCCTTTTTCTATCCCCACTCATTGGGGACAGACTTAAATGACCAGTCGTTGGGGGGACAGTCTCTATGTGCCGGCAGTTTGGGACGATCCTTTGATGTCTGATGCCCCCAGAGGGGTGAAGTAATACAGCTGGGTCTGTCTTTTAGGGCTTTGGTGTTCCGCCCCTTTATGTTTCACAAGGATCGTCGCATGCGCATTTACGCGCATAGCCTTGCGCGACAATGCGCATAGCCGCGCAAACATCTGCCAACTATGGCTAAATAATGACCGATAAGCAAATAAATACGCAAACACGAGCAGATACGCGCGCAATTGTGCGACTATAGGTTTGTTAGAAATGAAGGACTTCCGATGACTCAGGAGGCACATCATGGCAGATTCCAAACAGGCTCCGCTCGACGCCGAGGCAGCCGCAAAGGCGGCGTTTGCCTCGGTCCAGAATCAGCCGTTCCCAAACGACATCTTTACGGCTCCCGAGCTTCGTTGGGCTGTAATTGGGTGTGGCGTTATCGCCAACCAGATGGCTCAGTCTCTCGCCCTTGCCGGCCGAAAGCTCGCGGGCGTTGCCAACCGCACGCTGTCCAAGGCTCAGGCTTTTGCAGAGCAGTATGGCGTTGAGAAGGTCTATGGCACGGTCGAGGATCTCTACGCCGATCCGGACATTGACGCAGTCTATATCACCACGCCGCACAACACGCATATCACCTATCTGCGAGCCGCTCTGGCAGCTGGCAAGCACGTGCTCTGCGAGAAGGCCATTACCCTCAATTCCGCCGAGCTTGACGAGGCCCGCGCCAATGCCGACGAGCACAACGTGGTCCTAATGGACGCCACCACGGTGCTTCACATGCCCTTGTATCAGG
>DAWBYD010000082.1:0-4082 GCA_052278285.1 Collinsella sp.
AACGAAGCATCAAAGCCCTCGGACGCAGCAGAAAACACTGCAGCCGACGGCTCCCCCACCAGCACAACATCGCAGCCATCAAAGCCACGAGCAAACGCATCGGCAAAGTCATCGGCAAACGCAACCATGCGATCGCCGAGACGCGCAATACCCAGCAGCGACAGCGCTGCCGGCACATACCGGGCAGCGACAAGACGCGCCTCACGCGCGCCGGCCCTCAAAGCCCAGGCCTCTTCTGGCTGCTCTACGCCCATATGGCAACCTCCCTTTAAAAGCATAACCCACGATGCGGGTGTTCCCCGCATCGTGGGCAACGGCTGCAGTATAGCGCCGATATGCGACGAATCGCCTAGATGTTGAGCGCGTGATGGGTCACGCTCGCACCCGGGGCGTCAACGGTCACGCCATAGGCCTCGGGATAGATGCGCGTCGAAAACACGAGCGCGCCATCATTCACAAACACCTCGACCGACGAGACATCGCCAACAATGCGCACGTTACGAACCTCGTCGACGGGCTCCCAGCGCACGGTACGACCGCAGCCGGCAGAAGCGCGACCCTCATCGGTAAATCGCATCTCGAAGCGCGAGGGCAGCTCGCCATTGGCGGGCACAAACGCCAGCTTCAGCTCGCCATCAACGGTCGCGGTAAACGCATCGTCAACACCGTCGACAACAACGTCAAAGCAGGTATCGCCGGCAACCTCCAACGAGCCCTCCCCCACACGCACCGAGGCATAATGGTGCTCGATCTCACGTGCCGGCTGCTGCAGCACCACGCCGCCGGCACCGGCTGTAAGCTCACGCGGTACCGTCATGCAGTGCTGCCAGCCCGCCACCAGCGTCGGCGCATTGCCATAGGTCGGCTCCTCGGGCATGCCCATCCAGCCGATCAGAATGTGGCGACCGTCCTCAGCCGTGAACTCCTGCGGAGCATAGAAGTCAAAACCGGCATCCCACAGGCGAAACTCGCCCAGATGATAAGCGTCCTTGCCACTCGTAATGTCGCCCGTTACAGGCATGTAGCCCGCTGCATACACATTGCCGCGGTCCCAACGACCGCCCTCGAGCCCCTGAGGAGAGAAGGACAGGAACTTCACCGGCACACCGCCATCGGCCTCAAGCTCAAGGTCTCCCGGGCACTCCCACATAAAGCCAAAACGCTCGGGCGTAGACACACGGCTCTCGAGCTCCCAGCTCAGCATATCGGGCGAGCCATACACCAGGATCTCGCCCACGTCGCGCCCGGCACCCTCGCCGTGCATCGCACAAAAACGGCTCTCGACATGCGGCCCGTCCACGCGACGACGCGCGCCCAGCACCATGTGGTAACGCCCATCATCATCGCGCCACACCTTGGGGTCACGCACGTGGCAGGTCAAATCCTCGGGATAATCCTCGGACGCCAGCACCACGCGCTTTTGGCTGAACTCCCGACCGGCAAGGCCATCAACGCTCTCGACATACACGGTATCGGCTCGACGACCGGTGTTGACGTAGTCATAGACGCCGTCCGCGTCGGAGAGTTTAACGTTGCCGGTATAGAGCACGCGAATGCGACCGTCCACGACCAAAGCCGAGCCCGAGTACACGCCATGGCAGTCAAACGGCTCGTCGGGAAGCAGCGGCGCGCCAACGTATTCCCAGTTCATAAGGTCACGGCTCGTGGCATGGCCCCACATCTTGACGCCGCCGTTCACATCAAACGGGGCATACTGAAAGTACGCGTGAAATACACCATCTGCCTGGCAAAGACCGTTGGGGGCGTTGAGCCAGCCCGCCGGCGGCATAATATGGAAACGCTGGCCATATGCGCCATGACCGCACTCAGAGGCGGCGGCGTCAACAGCGGCGACCAGCTTTGCAAGGTCGCGACCAAGTGCATTAGACATATCAAAGTCCTAACGGATCGAAAGTTACAAGGCGCCAGAGATCGGCGCCAAATACGGGAAACACCCGCGGGCATACAGCCCGCGAGCATCCCCTCAATCAAAAGCTCTTAGGCCTGCTCGGAAGTCTTGGGCTCGTCCTTGTACAGGACAAACGAGACGGCAAAGGAAACCAGCGCGGCGACCGCAAACATGATCGCGTACTGCACGGGCTGGGCCAGGCACAGCAGGATACCGAAGATACCGGTAACGCCCGTGCCGGAGGCGGCCAGCGAGGTGAGCGCGCAGACCAAGGCACCGCAACCGCCGCCGATGCAGCCGGCGATGAAGGGCTTAAAGAAGCGCAGGTTCACACCAAAGATGGCCGGCTCGGTAATGCCCATGAAAGCGGACAGGGCCGAAGGAAGCGCCAGGCCCTTGATCTTGGCATCGCTGGTCTTAAAGGCAACGGCGAGCGCGGCACCACCCTGGGCGATGTTGGCGGCACTGGCGATGGGCAGCCAGTAGGTCACACCGTACTGGGCGAGCTGGCCAAGGTCGATGGCGGTGTACATCTGGTGGATACCCGTAACGACCGTAGGTGCATAGAACAGGCCGACGATAAAGGAACCGATGCCGAAGGGCAGGGTCAGCAGGGCCTGGATCAGGCCGAGGATGGCGTTCTCGGCCCAGACAAAGATGGGGCCGACGGCAACGAGAGTCACGAGCACGGTCACGAACACCGAGACGAGCGGGGTCACAAAGAGGTCGAACATCTCGGGAACGATCTTGTGCAGGCGCTTCTCGAGGAAGGCCAGAATAGCGCAGGCGATGACGATGGGGATCACGTGGCCTTGATAACCGACCCACTCAAAGCTGTACACACCGGGGATGACGTTGACCATGGTCTGCACGCCCTCGGAGGCAACCGTGTAGGCGCTCTGCAACGAGGAGTTGATGAACGCACCACCGACGACGGCGCCCAGATACGGGTTGGCTCCAAAGGCCTTAGCGGCGGAGTAACCGATCAGGATCTGCAGGATGCCAAAGGACGTTCCCGAGACCAGGTCGGCAATCTTGTAGATAAAGTTATTGGTGTCGAGCGCGATAAAGCCGTTGGAGGCCATAAAGTTGAGGGCACTCATAATGCCCAGCAGCAGGCCCGAAGCCACGATGGCAGGGATGATGGGGACAAAGACGTCGCCGAGCACCTTAATGGCACGCATAAAGATGTTCTGCTGCTGCGCCGCGGCCTCCTTGACCTCGGCCTTGGTGGCAGCCTCGACGCCGCTGAGCGCAATGAACTCGTCGTAGACCTTATTGACGGTGCCAGTGCCAAAAATAATCTGGAGCTGGCCCTGGGCCTCAAAGACGCCCTTAGCGCCGTCGATATTCTCGAGGGCCTCCTTGTCGACCTTGGCGTTATCGGCAATCACCAGGCGCAGACGCGTGGCGCAGTGCGCGGCCGAAACAACGTTGCCGGCGCCACCGATGTTGTCGAGCACCTCTTGCGCTGATTTGCGGTAGTCCATGACTTCCCTTTCCTCCAACGGGCGCATGTGCACCCGGCCATCTTTGACACTTACACTGTAATCGTTTTCAGTTTCATATGTCTGTAATCGTTTTCATAGTAGGGTGAACGGTAGGAAAAAGCCGGCGAATGGTAGTTTTATGGCAAAAACAGGGGCCTCAGAGGCAGGCAGACGTGCCCAGAGCCTAGACATTCATAAGCTGATGGCCGAGCTTGAGCGTCTTGAGACCGCTCTCCCCCTCCACGCCATCGAGCGTGTTGAGCAACATATTGGTCGCCTCGACGCCACTGGTCAGGTAGCCATAATGCACGGTGGGAATGCCGCCCGTCAGCGCGCGCAAAAACGCGTTGTCGCCAAAACCACTCACACGGTGTATACCCTCGCCCATGCCGCGAACCTCATCGATGGCACGAAGCGCGCCCGCCGCCATGGTATCGGTCGCGCACGCGATAAACGAAACATCGGGAGCGACGGAAAGCAGTTCACATGCTGCACCATAGCCCGAGTCGAGCGTAAACGAGCCCAGGCGAATCAAGGCGGCATCGAGCGGGTTACCCGCGGCGCGCAAGCCGGCCTCAAAACCGCGACGGCGGTCATAACCGGCCGCGCGGTCCTCCTCGGTAACCCCAATGTAAGCGATCTTGCCGTCCACGCGACCCGCAAGCGCATGGCCCAGCTCAAAA
>DAWBYD010000083.1:0-3817 GCA_052278285.1 Collinsella sp.
CTTGAACTTGCCGCGACGCAGCGACCGGCCGGCAAAGTTAGGACGATAGCCAAGCTCGCGCATGGCGGCACGCACGCGCTCCTTGGTCTCGGGGCGCACGCTGGGCGAATCGTGCACCGTACGCGAGACTGTCTGCTCCGAAACGCCCGCGAGACGTGCCACATCCTTAACGGAAACCGATTTTTTAACAGCGGCCATAGGTCGATCTTTCTATGTCGACGATGCCATTGGTGGCACCCTACGCAGTCATTTTTAACGCCTTCAAGTATATCCAACGCCTCCCCCACCATACGCTCACCACCCAAAACCTACCGTTCACCGACATTTTTGCTTCCCCAAACGGCTTTTGGCTCCCAAATGTTAACGTTGCCATTGCGCAAACACAGAGCCACCGGGCGGCTCAAACGTTTACGCATAAGGAATCGACGGTTCGCAGGCACAGGAACCACCGGTTCGCGTCTTTTTTTGTGTCGCAAAATGGCAACGTCAACATTTTGGCAACCGAACGCCAAAAGCTACCATCGTTGCTAACCCACCGACTCTTAGGAGCATTGCATGGAGCAACTCATCGCCACCATCGAAAAAGGCCAGCCCTTTTTCAACGCGATCGCCCGCAACAAGTACCTCAAGGCGATTCGCGACGGCTTTATCTCCGTCATCCCCATCATCATCTTCTCGTCCATCTTCTGCCTGGTAGCCTCGGTCCCCAACATCTGGGGTTTCTACTGGCCCGATGACATCAACAACGCCCTGTGGAAATGCTACAACTACTCCATGGGCATCCTGGCCATCGCCTGCGCCGCCACCACGGCCAAGCACTTCGCCGACGCCCAGAACCGCGATCTACCCAAGAACAACCAGATCAACTTCATCTCGTGCATGTGTGCGGCCATCATCGGCTTCTTGCTCCTTTCGAGCGACACCATCGCCACGGACGCCGCCAGCGGCTTCAACACCACCTACCTTGGTTCCAAAGGCCTGCTGACCGCCTTTATCGCTGCGTTTGTGACCGGCATCATCTACAAGTTCTTCATTAAGCGCAACATCACCGTCAAGATGCCCGAGCAGGTTCCGCCCAACATCTCGCAGACCTTCAAGGACATCATCCCCTTCTCCGTCTGCATCACCGTCTTTTGGGTTTTTGACATCGTCTTCCGCGCTGCTTTTGGCTTCTGCTTTGCCCAGGGTGTCATCCAGGTGTTCCAGCCCCTGTTCACCGCTGCCGATGGCTACATCGGCCTCGCTGTGATCTACGGCGCCATGAGCCTGTTCTGGTTCGTCGGCGTCCACGGCCCCTCGATCGTCGAGCCCGCCATCGCCGCCGCTCTCGTTGCCAACATGACCGACAACCTGGCCGCGTTCCAGGCTGGCCAGCACGCTTCCGCTGTCCTGACCCAGGGTGCCCAGTACTTCGTCGTCTGCATGGGCGGCACCGGCGCCACGCTCGTCCTGGTCTTTATGTTCTGCTTCCTGGCCAAGTCCCAGGAGATGCGCGCCGTCGGTAAGGCCGCTATCGTTCCCGTGTGCTTTGCCGTCAACGAGCCGCTGCTGTTCGCCGCACCCATCGTGCTCAACCCCGTCTTCTTTGTCCCGTTTGTCTTTGCCCCGATCGCCAACATCTGGATCCTCAAGATCTTTATCGACTTCTTGGGCATGAACGGCTTTATGTACACCCTGCCCTGGACCGTCCCCGGCCCCATCGGTACCATCATGGGCCTGGGCTTCCAGCCGCTCGCCTTTGTGATGCTCGCCCTTATCCTGGTCGTCGACTTCGTTCTGTACTACCCGTTCTTCCGTGCCTATGACGCCCAGAAGTGCGCCGAGGAGGCCGAGATCTCCCAAGAGGAGCTCGCCGCCAAGAACGCCGAGAAGGCCGCCAAGCTCAACGATGCCTTCCAGGGCAAGGCTGACGCCAAGAGCGTTGCCGCCGGCGCTGCCGCCGAGGCCGTGAAGGCCGACTCCCCCGCCGCTTCTGCAGCACCCGCTGCCGAGGCAACGACCGCCAGCGACCTCAACGGCAAGCGCGTGCTCGTGCTCTGCCAGGGCGGCGGAACCTCGGGCCTGCTCGCCAACGCACTGGCCAAGGCTGCCAAGGAGCGCGGCATCGATCTTGAAACCGCTGCCGAGGCATATGGCAACCATGTCGACATGCTCCCCGACTTTGACCTGGTCGTCCTGGCCCCGCAGGCCGCCAGCTACCTGGCCGACCTGCAGAAGGACTGCGAACGCGTGGGCAACAAGTGCGTCGCCTGCCGTGGCAAGCAGTACATCGAGCTCTCCCAGAACGGCGATAAGTCTCTCGCCTTCGTCTCCGAGCAACTCTCGAAGTAAGTAACGCTCAGGGCCAGCCGACCATCCAAGACCGGCTGGCCCTTCGATTTAGACGATTGGATCATCATGT
Source organism: Collinsella sp. (assembly GCA_052278285.1). Classification (GTDB taxonomy): domain Bacteria; phylum Actinomycetota; class Coriobacteriia; order Coriobacteriales; family Coriobacteriaceae; genus Collinsella. Next base: position 2,402 of record DAWBYD010000083.1, read on the forward strand.
CCGTTAACCCTGCTAGCGTCACCAACCCGCCTACGCAGTTTCCCGAGGACTTTGTCTTTGGCGGCGCCACCGCTGCCTACCAGGTAGAGGGCGAGACCCGCACCCACGGTAAGGGCAAGGTTGCCTGGGACGACTTCCTGGAGGCCCAGGGGCGCTTTTCCCCCGATCCCGCTTCGGACTTCTACAACCAGTACCCCGTCGACTTGGAGCTGTGCGAAGAGTTTGGCATCAACGGCATTCGCCTCTCCATCGCCTGGAGCCGCATCTTCCCCAACGGTACCGGCGAAATCAACCCCGAGGGCGTCCAGTTCTACCACGATCTCTTCGCCGAGTGCCATAAGCACCATGTTGAGCCGTTCGTCACGCTGCATCACTTTGACACGCCGCTTCCTCTCTTTGAGAAGGGCGACTTCCTCAACCGCGAGACCATCGACGCCTTTGTGGACTTTGCCACCTTCTGCTTTAAGGAGTACGCCGACCAGGTGACCTACTGGTTCACCTTTAACGAGATCTGGGCCGACGCCTCCAACACCTACATCGAGGGCACCTTCCCCGGTGGCGTCAAGGCGCATCTTGCCGAGGCCTTCCAGTGCGAGCACAACATGATGCTCGCCCACGCCAAGGCAGTGCTGGCCTTCCACAACGGCGGCTTTAAGGGCAAGATTGGCGTCATTCAGTCGCTGGAGTTTAAGTATCCGCTCAACGAGAACGACCCCGCCGACATCAAAGCCGCCAACAACGAGCACGTGCTGCAAAACCAGTTCTTGCTCGACGCCACCTTCCGCGGCGACTACGCGCCCGACACCCTCGAGTGCGCCAACCGCCTGGCCGCCGTCTCGGGCGGCACCATCGAGATCTTGGACGAGGATCTGGATATCATGCGCGAGGCCGCGCTCTACAACGACTACCTGGGCGTTAACAACTACCAGTGCCGCTTCTTGAAGGCCTACGATGGCGAAAACGACCTGCACCACAACGGTACGGGAGAGAAGGGCACCGGCCGCTGGCGCGTTAAGGGCATTGGCGAGCATGTGAACAAGCCTGGCATCCCCACCACCGACTGGGACTGGATCATCTATCCCGAGGGCCTGTTCGATCTGCTCGTCTACATTAAGCAGCGCTACCCCAACTACAAGCAGATCTTCATCACCGAGAACGGCATGGGCTACAAGGACCCCTACAAGGACGGTTTTGTGGACGACCAGCCGCGCATCGACTACATCGAGCAGCACCTGCGTTGGCTGCTCAAGGCCATGGAGGTGGGCGTCAACGTGGGCGGCTACTTCCTGTGGAGCCTGCAGGATCAGTTCTCCTGGACCAATGGCTACAACAAGCGTTACGGCTTCTTTTACGTTGACTTTGAAACCCAGCAGCGCACGCCCAAGGCAAGCGCCTACTGGTACAAGCACGTGGCGC
>DAWBYD010000084.1:0-2453 GCA_052278285.1 Collinsella sp.
CGGCTGTGATTACGCCCGACGGCGCGCCCGTTACGCTGGGCCTCATGTATGGTGCCCTGCTCTCGCTCTACGAGATTTCGCTCGCCATTGCCCGCGTGGTCATTACCGCGCGCGAGGGCAAGGAGGGCTTGTTTGTGAGCCGTCTGGACCTGTTCTCGGACGATGAGGACGACGAGGAGTAAATCGGTATGCACGAGGTTGGCATTGTCAACGGCATACTCGATACAGTGATTCGCGCGGCGCGTGGGGCGGGGGCCTCGCGCGCCGTTTTGGTAACGCTGCGTATCGGGGATATGACCGAAGTTGTGCGCGAGGCGCTCGACTTTGCGTGGGAGACATTTCGCGATGAGGACCCGCTCACGCGAGGCTGCGAGCTTGCCGTGGAGGAAGTCCATCCACAAAGCGAGTGTCTGGACTGCGGGGAGGTCTTTGAGCACGATCGCTTCCATTGCCGCTGTCCCCAATGTGGCGGCGCCAACGTGCGCCTGCTGCACGGCCGCGAGCTCGACATCGCAAGTATCGAAATCGAAACCCCCGACGATTAGCCCGCTAGCCATCTGGTGATGGGGTATAAAGGGGCCAAAGTAAGGAGCGCCGAGTATGGCTGAGAAAACGATTGATATCGCGTCGCCGATTCTGTCGCGCAACGAGCGCCTGGCAGATCAGCTGCGACAGCGATTTAAAGAGACAAACACCTATGTGATCAATGTGCTGTCGAGCCCCGGTTCGGGCAAGACCACCACGATCCTGGGCACCAACGAGCGCCTGCGCGACAAGGCTGGCCTGCGCTGTGCCGTCATCGAGGGCGATATTGCCTCGGATGTCGACGCCATCACCATGAAGGAAGCCGGCATGCCCGCCATCCAGATCAACACGGGTGGCTTGTGCCACCTCGAGGGCAACATGATCATGGAGGCCGTTGACGCGTTCGACCAGGCTGTGGGTCTGGAGAACATCGACGTCATCTTTATCGAAAACGTGGGCAACCTGGTCTGCCCGGTCGACTTTGACCTGGGCGAGAACCTGTCCATCATGATCCTCTCGGTGCCCGAGGGCGACGACAAGCCCATCAAGTACCCGGGCATCTTCCAGCACGCCGGCGCGCAGCTGCTCAATAAGGTCGACGTGGCCCCGGCTTTCGATTTTGACATGGATAGGTATACTAGGACACTCGATGACCTCAATCCGCAGGCGCCGCGGTTTGCCGTGAGCGCGCGCAAGGGCGAGGGCATGGATGCCTGGTGCGATTGGCTCATCGGGCAGATCGAGCAAGCAAGGGCGTAAATCGGCCGCCATACGGGCGGGCGTAGCCGCAGAGACACGAGATAGGAGCCTCTTTTGAAGCTCATCATCGCAGAGAAAAACGACGCCGCGCGTCAGATTGCCGAGCGTCTGTCCACGGGCAAACCCAAAAAGGACAAGGTGTACAACACCGCAATCTACCGTTTTGAGTGGAAGGGCGAGGAGTGCGTGACCATCGGCCTGGCCGGTCACATCCTTGCGCCCGATTTTTGCGACAGCGTGCTGTTCGATAAAAAGCTGGGCTGGTATTCGGTTACCGAGGACGGCGAGATGCTACCGGCCGACATGCCCGATGGCCTGGCACGCCCGCCCTACGACACCAAACGCAAGCCGTTTCTTGCCGACGGCATCTCCATCAAGGGCTGGAAGCTCGAGAGTCTGCCGTATCTCACCTGGGCACCCGTCATTAAGCTGCCGGCCGAGAAGGAACTCATCCGCTCGCTTAAGAACCTCGCCAAAAAGTCCGACAGCGTCATCATCGCCACGGACTTCGATCGCGAGGGCGAGCTGATCGGTTCGGACGCCCTCAACAAGGTACGCGAGGTTGCGCCGGACTTACCGGTCGCCCGCGCCCAGTACTCTTCGTTTACCAAGGCCGAGATCACGCAGGCCTTCGATAACCTTGTCTCGCTCGACCAGAACCTAGCCGACGCCGGCGAGAGCCGTCAGCACATCGCCCTCATTTGGGGTGCGGTGCTCACGCGCTACCTGACGCTCGCCAAGTTTGGCGGCTTTGGCAACGTGCGTTCCGCCGGCCGCGTGCAGACGCCGACGCTTGCCCTGGTGGTCGAGCGCGAACGCGAGCGCATGGCGTTTGTGCCCGAGGACTATTGGCAGATTCGCGGCATGGGCGCCGCGCAAGGCGCTGCCGAGGACGATCGCTTTAAGATTGCGCACAAGACGGCACGCTTTACCGACAAGGATGCTGCCGAGACGGCATACGGCCATGTCGACGGCGTTACGACGGCAACCGTCGCCGCGGTGACCAAGCGCTCGCGCAAGCAGCAGCCGCCCGTTCCCTTCAACACCACAAGCCTCATGACCGCGGCGTCGGCCGAGGGCCTTTCCCCTGCACGCACGATGCGCCTCGCCGAGAGCCTCTACATGGACGGCTATATCTCCTATCCGCGCGTCGACAACACGGTGTACCC
>DAWBYD010000085.1:0-4137 GCA_052278285.1 Collinsella sp.
GCTTATCGGTCATGTTGTGGAGTAGGAGAGCGTCGTGGCTAACGAGAGTAATAAGGAACTGACGAGTGTCTGGACGCCCGCCAACATCGTGACGTGCGTTCGCATCGTCTTTATCCCGGTGTTCATGATCGTGTCGGCGCTTTCTCACACGAGTGTTGCCGGTACGGATTGGAGCATCTTCGACGGCCCGCTCGCCGCCGCTGCCTTCATTCTGTATGTGATCCTGTCGTGCACCGATAAGGTCGACGGTTATCTGGCGCGTTCGCGCAACGAGATCACCGACTTCGGTAAATTCTTGGACCCCATCGCCGATAAGCTGCTCGTGTTCTCGGCCCTGCTGCTGTTCTTGGATTTTGGCGCAGTGACCGTGTGGTCCGTGTTCATTATCCTGTTCCGTGAGCTTCTGGTGAGCGCCCTTCGCATGGTCGCGAGTGCGGCCGGTGTGGTCGTTGCGGCCGATAAGCTCGGCAAGTACAAGACGGCAACCACGATGGTCTCCATTTGCGGTTACCTGTGCGTTTTTGCTATGGCCGGCTTGCACCTTGGCCCGGTGGCGCTAACGCTCGGCATCTACTCGGTGTCGCGCTTCCTGTACGCCGTTGCCGTTGTCCTGACCGTTATCTCGGGCGCCCAGTACTTCTGGAACTGCCGCAAGATCGTCTTTTCGGTCTAGGTCCTGGTGGGTATGACGGACTCTTTTGAGCAGATTTCCGCACATAACGAGGAGCTGGCGCGTGATATTGTCGAGCGCGCGAGCGCTCGGGGCGTGACGGTTTCGACGGCTGAGTCGCTGACGGCGGGTATGATCGCCTCGACGATTGCCGATATCCCGGGCGCCTCGGCGGTGCTGCGTGGCGGTGCGGTGACCTATTGCGATGAGATTAAGCATCGCGTTCTTGGTGTTGAGCAGGAGACGCTTGACCGCTATACCGCGGTGTCGCATCAGACCGCGCGCGAGATGGCGGTGGGTTCGCTGGAGCTGTACCAGAGCGATATTGCAGTGAGCGCAACGGGTTATGCCGGCCCCGGCGGTGGCACTGAGGACGATCCGGCGGGCACTTTCTATATTGGCTGGGCGCATCGTTCCGCCGATGGGGGCGTGCCGGTTGTGGACTCTGTGCGCTGCCACTATGAGGGCGACCGTTCGTGTGTTCGTGCCCATGCGGTCACGGAGGCATTGGGTCGCATTGCCCTTGTGCTCAACTCTATGGTATAGACGTGTTTTAAGGGGCCTTCGAGCCCCTTAATTGTGGAGATAGGGACCTCCGGCGAATTTTATCTTTGTGCAGGTAGTTGTCGTATTTTTCCTCGCCATGATTTTTTTGGTTCGCCTGCGGTCAAGCATTTGGTCAGTGTTTGGTCGGCGTTTGGTTGGGTTTTGGAAAGACCGCCTGCATATGATTGGCCTGAACGGTTGACCACGAACAGCCGTTCGTTTATTATCGATGCAGGTTGTTAAGAGGAGGGCTATTCATGGCCAAGAATTCAGGTCCCGTACGTACCGTTCATGCTCGCACGACGGGTAAAGAGCGCGATGAGATGATCGCCACCACCAAGGCCGAGATCGAGAAGAAATTCGGCCAGGGTTCCATCATGAGGTACGGCGACGGTGGTCCCGAGCTCGAGGTCGAGGCCATTCCCACGGGCGCCCTGGCCCTCGATGCCGCGCTGGGTATCGGCGGCGTGCCGCGCGGCCGTATCGTCGAGATTTACGGTCCTGAGTCCTCCGGTAAGACGACGCTTTCGCTCGAGATCCTGGCCGAGGCCCAGGCAATGGGTGGCGTTGTGGCATTTATCGATGCCGAGCACGCGCTCGATCCCACGTATGCCGCGCGCATCGGCGTGGATATCGACGAGGTGCTCATTTCCCAGCCCGATACGGGCGAGCAGGCGCTCGAGATTGTTGACATGCTCGTGCGTTCCGGCGCCATCGATGCCATCGTTGTTGACTCCGTCGCCGCGCTGACCCCGCGTGCCGAGATCGAGGGAGAAATCGGCGACACTACGGTCGGTCTTCAGGCTCGCCTGATGAGCCAAGCGCTCCGCAAGCTCGCCGGCTCGCTGTCTAAGTCCAACACGACGTGCATCTTCATTAACCAGCTGCGTGAGAAGATCGGCGTCATGTTCGGCAACCCCGAGACCACGACGGGCGGCCGCGCCCTTAAATTCTTCTCTTCGGTGCGTATCGACATTCGCCGTATCGATAGCATTAAGCTTAAGGACGAGGTTATCGGTAACCGCGTGCGCGCTAAGGTCGTTAAGAACAAGGTGGCAGCTCCGTTCCGTTCTGCTGAGTTCGACATTATGTACGGTACGGGCATCTCTAAGGAGGGCTCGATTCTGGACATGGCTGTCGAGTGCGGCATCTGCAAGAAGATGGGCTCCTGGTTTGCCTATGGCGAGGACAAGCTCGGCAACGGTCGCGAGGCTGCCAAGGCGTTCCTGCGCGAACACCCCGATTGCGCCGACGAGATTGAGCATAAGGTCCGTCTTGCCTGCGGGCTTGAGTTTGATGACGATGCTCCGTCCGAGGTAGAGCTGACCGATCAGCCTGCGCCTGAGGAGTTTGACGAGCTTTACGCCATCGATGGTTCCGCCATGCTCGATGATGACGACGAGTAGCGGTTACGCTCATGTCGTATACGGTGACCGAGGCCACGGTCGTCTTTCCCGATAAGAAGGCGGCCTCCTCGTTCTCGAGCGGGTATGCGTCCAAAAAGCCTTGCGCACATATCGATTGTGAGCTTGAGGGCGGTTTTGAGCGGTCCATTTGGATTCCCGTGCGGGTCGCGCGCCTGTATGTCAAATACCGCCCCGATCTTCCCTGTGATTGGGATAACTTTCGTGAGGCGGTGCAGCTCATCGAGCGTAAATGTGCACTTACCATGGTGACTGAGATGTTATCGCGCCGCGACCATGCGACGGGTGAGGTCCGTGACAAGCTGGCTCGCTACGGCTTTCACCAGCCCGCGATCGATTTCGCCGTCGAGCGCGCCACCGAGTATCGCTTTTTAGACGAGAACCGCTTTTGCTCGTACTTTATCGAGGAACGCAAGCGGCGCGGTTGGGGACAGCGCAAAATCGAGACCGAGCTCAAGCGACGTCATGTTGTGCTCGATGACATTCCCGGATATCCCGAGGATTATTTTGCCGTCGAAGACGATTTGGCGCGTGCGTCAGCCCTGCTCGCCAAGCGGCGTGTTCCAGAGGCGCGCGGATTCGAAAAACTGGTTCGGTTTTTGATGGGCAAGGGCTTCTCGTATCACATCGCCGCCGATGCCGTTAAGGCACGTCTCGATGCCGAATGCGAGGAATGTGCGCTTTAGGCGTATGCGTTTTGTGGCCCCGCCGCTCACCGCGTTTTAGCCGCCGTACTGGGGCCATTTATTTGACAGTTGTTGTGGTTCAACGTACGATAAACACTGTCATTTGCTTTGTGATATGTGCTCATCTGTGATGAGTTTGTTTATATGTTTATCTGTATCCGACCCGCATAAGCTGCGCCCATATTACTCAAATGTCGCGAGCCGTTCATAAGGACGGTTCGCTTTGTTGTGTAACGAATCCATAAAAAGGAGTGAGCATGCCTATCATCGCAGCGCTCGTTGGCATCGTTTTGGGTGCCATCGCCGCCATTGCCTACATGCGCACCGCCAAGCAGGGTAGTCTTCACGAGGCCGACGAAAAGATCCAGTCGGCACACGCACAGGCTGAGTCCCTGATCGGTGATGCAAAGCGTCAGGCCGAGACCCTCAAAAAAGAGGCTCTGCTCGAGGCTAAAGAGGAGATCATCAAGAACAAGCAGGCCGCCGAGGCCGAGGACAAGCAGCGCAAGAGCGAGATTCGTACGCTCGAGAACCGCGTGATGCAGCGCGAGGAATCCCTCGATCGCCGCAACGACGCTCTCGACAAGCGCGAGCATCAGCTGTCCAGTCAGGCCGGTCAGGTCGAGAAGCGCTCCCGTGAGCTCGAGGAGCTCTGCGCAAAGCAGACCTCCGAGCTCGAGCGTATCGCCGACCTTACCCGCGAGGATGCCCACAAGGAGCTCCTCGATAAGGTTCGCGGCGAGGTCACCCACGAGGCCGCCACGATTATTCGCGAGTCCGAGCAGCAGGTTCGCGCCGAGTGCCACAAGAC
>DAWBYD010000086.1:0-4124 GCA_052278285.1 Collinsella sp.
GCCCTCCGCAGGCGGCAGGCCGGAGTCTGTCACGCCGATGACCAGGTCGGCCTCGACGGGCTCTTCGTGTGCCAGCTGACGACCCATGTCGTAACGGCAGGCATAGACGCTCTTGCCGTTCATGATGGAGTCGGGGCGGGCAAAGTAGACCTGCTCAAAGATGCAGTTTGCGGGCTCTTCGGCTGCAGGCACGCCCTGCTCGGATACCAGACCCTCGGCGCTGATGCGCAAAATCTCGCCGGGACGGACGTCACGGACGTACTCGGCGCCCACGATGTCGAGCGCGCACGTCTCGGAGGCAACGACCCAGCCGCCGGCGCGCGTGACATGGACGGCGGAGTCGACCGTCGAGGCACCGTCTTGCGAGGGCAGCTGCGAAACAGAAGCGGCATCGGCCTGGTCCAGACCTTCGTCCACCAGCTTGCCCAGCACGAGCGGGCGAATGCCGTGCGGATCGCGGAATGCGTAGAGCGCCTGCTCGTTGATGAGCGTCATGGCGTAGCCGCCGCGCACGAGCTCCATGGTCTTGCGAATGCCCTCGCGCAGATGACCCGTGCGCTGGGTAAAGTAGCCGATAAGCTTGGTCGCGACCTCGGAATCCGAATTGGAGAGGAACGGCACGCCCAGCTCGATCAGCTGGCGGCGCAGCTCGTCGGTGTTGACGAGGGTACCGTTGTGAGCAAGCGCGATAATGACGCTGTTGATGGTGGAAAGATGCGGCTGCGAGGCTTCCCAGCTCTTGGCGCCGGCGGTGCCATAGCGCACGTGGCCCACGGCCAGCTGGCCGGAGAGCGTCGACAGGTCGGCGTTGGAGAACACACGGTCGAGCAGCCCCAGATCCTTGCGGACCATAACCGTGCCGCCGTCACCCACGGCGATTCCCGCCGATTCCTGGCCACGGTGCTGCAGCGCACGCAGGCCAAAGTACGTCAGTCGAGCCACATCGCGATCGGGCGCCCATACGCCGAAAATGCCACATTCCTCATGCAGCTGGTCGGAGTCCGGATCATACGTCGACATGGTCTTCACCTGTCCCGCGGCGCGCTCGGCCGCGCGGATGGTTTCTTGAGACATGGCATCCCCTCAGAGCCTCGTATTTTGGCGTTACCCGCCTTATTATACGCACGGCGCGACGCGCTCCCCAGCGCATGAGCAGCGCTTTTTAAAAGCCCACCGAGCTAATAATCCGTTTTGCGGCCAAACATTTTATTGGTCTGCCCAGTGCAAGCGCCCGCGCCCCCATATGGCCGCCGCGTCCACCGTTGGGGATTGCAAAGTTGCAATTGGGACGTTCGTCCTGTCTTTTGGCAGGTCGGCGGCGTATCCTTGTGCCTACAGCAAAACGAGAAAGGTTATGTATGGATCGAAACGAACTCGACCCCAGCGTCCCCAGCGCCACGGAGGTCAAGAAGATCCCCCTCATCATTAAGGTATACGCCGTCCTGTGCATCCTGTCCGGCGTGGGCACGCTCCCGTCGGTCGGCGCCTTTATGTGGCAGGTCATCACCGCACTCATCAACGGCAACGCCGCCGCCAAGCTCGGCGACAACACGCTCGTCGCGGTCGGACTAATTGTCGCCGGCATCATGCTCTCGGCTGCCAGTGCCGTCATCTTGATCATCTTTGGCCTGGACCTCATCAAGAACCAGCGCCGCAATGCCGCCCGTCTGTCCTATATCCTTATCGCGTTTACCGTCGTCGAGCTTTTGGTTGACGTGATGCTCCAGGGCATCGGGCCCTTCTTGCTGCGCCCTGCCATCCAGCTCGGCATCCTCGTCGCGCTTTCGGCCACCGTCGACCCCACACTGCGCCAGGAGCGCGAGCTGCAGCGCCGCCTGCAGGAGATGCTCGTCCGCGACGCCGCCGCCGAGGGCATGCTCGGGCGCGATGAAACCGGCGAGGGCTACATCAAGCTCAACTACTTCAACCTGTTCTGGGTATTCTTTGTCTGCTGCGTGCTCGGCCTGGTCCTGGAGGATATCTGGCATATGACCGTCAACGATCCGGGTGTCTACCAGGACCGCGCCGGTATGCTGTTTGGCCCCTTCAGCCCCATCTACGGCTTTGGTGCCGTGCTCATGACCATGGTGCTCAACCGCTTCTATAAAAAGAACCCCATCATCATTTTCCTGGTGAGCGCCCTGCTCGGCGCCAGCTTTGAGGTGTTCGTGGGCTGGTTTATGCAGACCGCGTTTGGCGTGGTCTCGTGGAGCTACTCGCACATAACGCTGTTCGGTATGCCCGACCCGCTCGTGGTCCTCACGGGCGGACGCACCTGCACGGGCTTCGCCTGTCTGTGGGGCCTGGGTGGCCTCATCTGGATCAAGCTGCTGCTGCCGAGGCTGCTCAAGCTCATCAACATGATTCCGTGGAAGAGCCGCTACTCGGCTACCGTCATCTTTACCGTCATTATGCTGGTCGACGGCGTCATGACGCTGCAGTCGCTCGACTACTGGTACCAGCGCGTCAACGGCACGGAGCCGGATATTCCCGTCGCGCAGTTCTACGGCAAGTATTTCGATAATGAATACATGGAAAATCGCTTCCAGAGCATGACCATGAGCCCCAAGGACGCCACACGCGTATAGCGCTGGCGCTGCTGCAAGTCGGTTCCAACGGACAAGTAAGCCCGCTGGCAGTTCAATCTAACTGCCAGCGGGCTCTTGCTACAGATGGGCTCGAATCGATCGCAGAGCCCTATGCCTCGCGCTCTACCTCGTTCACGCATTCATTCTTGATGGTGCCGACAAGCGACTGCAGGGCATCGACCACGTGCGGACGAATGTCTCCGCCAATGAGCACGAGCATGATATCGTCGCCCACGGAAAGCTCGCCGCTCGCCAGCCACACGCGCACATAGCCGATGCCGGGCATCGCGCGCGTGGCTTCGATGGCAGACCGCACCTTTTCGGCGTCGTAGTCAAAGACCATGCCGCCCACCTTGTGGCCCGGCGCCACGCCACCGGTCTCAACTCCGCGCACCTCGGCCTTGGGCGTCGCACGCACCACACCGTTATGCGTCAGATACATACCGCACGCAGGCGCCGACGAATCGGCTTTGGCCTCGCGCAGCCAAGCATCAATCGAAGGCATCGTTTTGCCATTCTCGAGCATCATTTCCTCCTTTTACCGTCATCGAGCAGCTCATTTGGGACGGGGCTCTTTTAGCTACTCTTAACAATCTATTCCTCGACCGGCGTGAGCACCATGACGGCGCGCGTATTGCTAAATGACAGTGAGCGACAGGTCACGAGCGTCACGACCTTGGTTGCCGAAGCAGCGCGATCGCCTGCATCACTCGCCACTGCCGAAGCACCGTCGAGCATCTCGGACAGGTAGTTCTTGAGCCCGTCGTCACCCTCAAAATTAGGCGTGCGCGCCTTGGCATACGTATCCTCGACGACCTTGGTCGCCAGCGGTCGCAGCTTATACGTTGCATCGCGCGTGATGTAATATACGTACTCGATGCTATCGAATGTCGCTTGGTCGGTGGTGTCCGAAATCACGTTGAACATCGACCCGTCATTCATGTGGTGGCCGTAGATCGTGGTCTGCTGGTCAACCATTCCCGGCGCGGTGTCATCGCTATCCAGGAAAATGGCCCCGGACGCATTGGCCGTACCGTCGAACAGCGTGTTGAGGTATTTGGAGTTGTTATTGGTCTGCACCACGGGATAGTTGATGTTGGTTCCCGGCGCGTAAATCCAACCCACAACCTCGGGATTTGTCTGGGCAAGTGCATCGAAGTCGATAATCGGCACGCCGCTGGCGTCCTTATCGCTTACATATTGCTTCTCGATTTTCTGGTACGAATCGCTTGCCTGCTTATAGCCAATCTGAGCATTGATAAAGATGGCAGCGGCGGCAACAATCAGGCCGATGCCGATGATGATGAGCAGAATGGGGATGATGGAGCGGCGTTTCTTGCGCGGCGGCTCGGTGTAGCTGGACGGAGCGCCGCTCGGTTGCCTCGTCGTCCGGGTCCGCTTCTTTGCCGTGCCATATGACGAGGGGCGATACGCAGCCGGTGTATCCTGACGGCGATGGGACGTCGGCGTTACGGGGCGCGGTGCACGAGCCTGCTGAGGAGAGGATGCCCGACCCTGCTGCATGGAGCGGGCCGA
>DAWBYD010000087.1:0-1790 GCA_052278285.1 Collinsella sp.
TCGTAGCCCTACTAGTGCCCGCGGTCGGCCAGGGCGGTCCACTTCTTGCCGGCCTCGTAGACGATCCTGCCGTCCTCGAGGAAGCACTCCTGGACGATGTGCATGATCTCGATCTTCTCGGTCTCCTTCATGTGTGTCCTCCCATCACATGTGCGCAATTCTATACATCGCGCTTCTTGCTGATACCAATTATAGCCATACGATTGCTTGTTATTTAATACCAATCCAAACTCACGGAGATTTGCGGCGAACGGTCGGTTTCCTCGCCCGAGTGGTATTACAACGCCAATAGTTGTCTATTTCGAGCGCTACTGCCAACGGGTTCCCCACAACTCGCCAGCTATAAAAGCGTTGCGCCAGACCCGCCCAAGCGTTTCCGGCGCAACCGCGCAGTTTAGTTATTCGGCTTCCATCTCCGCTGTCACACGGCGATACATCTCGATAACCTGAGTCGTCGCCTTGGACGGATCCTGATAGTAGCGGCCATCACACGTCTCGGCCGAGACATAGCCCGTATAGCCGTGGCGCATGAGTGCCTCGAGGTCGGCACGCATATCACGCTCGCCGTCGCCCCAGGCAAGATGCGTCGTGCCGCCGCCCACATCTACAAAGTGGGTGTGAACGATCTTGTCGCCCAAAACCTCAAAGTAGCCGTCGATCGTGTCGCCGGCAACTTCCATGGCGCCAAAGTCGATACAGGCCTTCAGGTTGGGACGATCGACCGCCTCGAGGATGCGCGCGACATCCTGTGCCGTATTGACCAACACGGACTCCGACGGCTGCAGGGCCTCGAGCGCGACGCGAATACCGCGCGTATCGGCGTAGTCGCACACCGAGCGCAGCATGGCAACGCTGCGGGCCCAGGCGTCCTCAGCCGGCTCGTCCAGATAGGCCCAACCACTCGTCACCAGAATCTGCGGCACGCCCAACTCAACGGCAACGTCGATCACATTCTTAAAGTACGAGAGGATGCGTTTTTGGCCCGCCTCACCGCGCACCGCGACGTTCCATGGCTTGGGGTTGTTCTGCTCGGGGCACACGCACACGATCTTGATACCGTATTGGGCGGCAAGATCGCGAATCTTATCCACCGAATCGTGCTCATGGCAATCCACATACAGGTGCATCGAGCCGGTCCACAGCTCGATATTGCGATAGCCGGCCTCACCTGCAGCCTTAAAAAACGTCTCGATGCTGTAGTAACGATGGTTGATGTTCATGAGCGAAAGCTCGGGTACGACCATAGCCCTCCCCTTTCGTACGGAGTTTTAAAAAACAGGGGGCCGCCGCAGATGCGACAAGCCCCCCAAAGATCGACGCAACCGTTAGACGCGATGGAAGCGCGATTCGAACATATTAGGCAAGCACGCCAAAGTAAGCGCCGATGATGCCCACGACCATGGTGCAGAGGATCAGGACCATCGGGTTGATCTTCTTGGAGAGCAGCCAGTAGTAGAGCCAGAAGGCGGCCATACCGAGCATACCGGGCATGATGCCGTCCAGGATGTCCTGGAGAGTCTGGGCGGAGTCGCCCTGACCAATGGCGATGGGCAACGAAGCCCAGAACATGTCCTTGCTCATGGCGCCGACGACCATAACGCCGACAATGCCGACGCAGGCCATGATCTTTTGCATCAGGCCGGTCTTCTGAGCCTCGTCGAGGAAACCAATGCCTAGCTCATAACCCTTGATAGCGCCAAAGATACGAATCAGGAACGCCGGGATGTTGTAGACGAGCAGGAAGGCGATGGGGCCAAAGACGTTGCCGGCCTGGCACAGGCTGATGCCCA
>DAWBYD010000088.1:0-2307 GCA_052278285.1 Collinsella sp.
CATATCGAGCAGCGGATACATGTCCATGTTGCCGTCGTTGGGGGCAAGGCGGGCAAAGCCATTCATGGCGCTGGCGGAGACCACGTGCTCCATGGCGAACTCAAGCTGGTCGTCGGTGGCACCCAGGTCGGCCATGAGGTCCAGGCAGTCGTTGTAGGCCTTCTCGGGGTTGGCGCCCGGGCGATCGATCTTGTTGATGACGATCATGATCTTGAGGCCGGTGTCGATAGCGTGACGCAGCACGAAGCGGGTCTGGGGCATGGGGCCCTCAAAAGCGTCGACCAGCAGCAGGGCGCCGTCGGCCATACGCAGCACGCGCTCGACCTCGCCGCCAAAGTCGGCGTGGCCCGGGGTGTCGATGACGTTGATCTTAACGTCCTTGTACTCGATAGAGATGTTCTTAGCGAGAATCGTGATGCCGCGCTCGCGCTCCTGGTCGTTAGAGTCCAGGACGCGGTCCTCGACCTGCTGGTTGGCACGGAAGGCGTCCGTGGCACGCAGGAGCTTGTCGACCATCGTCGTCTTGCCGTGGTCGACGTGGGCGATGATGGCGATGTTCCTCAGATTGTCTACGCGCATGTAGTTCCCCTATCTTCTATCCATATACAAACGGCACGCGTATGCGGCCCGCCCAGCGATACAACGCTCAGCGGGAATATTGAGCCTTTTACCGAAAACTCGTTTATTTTAGCGATTTTAGATGAGAGGGGTTTCCTCACCTGCAGGTTCAGGGTCGCTCCACATAAAACCATCGCCGGCGCCCATGCCCTCATACAGCACATATGCCGAAAAACCGCTCTCGAGCGTCGTCTCGAAAAAGCTCACGAGCAGAGCGTCGTGGTAGCCACCGTCAATATCGACGCAGCCGGTATAGCCGATGGCATAGCGGACGATACGGCCCAGGCCCTCGTCCTTAAGACCCATCTTGTGCTCGGAGATAAAGTTGGTGGCCGCCTCGAGGCACGCCTCTTCGCCATCCTCATCGAGCGCCGCCAGATAACGGTTGGAAGCGGCGTCCTCAATTGCCACGACCACGCCGGGGTTTTCGCCGGCGGCAAGGTCGTCCAAGAACGCGCCGATCAGATCGCACACCATGGCGTCGAGCTCGGCGGAGACGTTACCGGCATCCTGCATATCCTGTGCCATCTTTAGACCTTCCCATCGAGTCCGGCGTCGTTACAGTTCCTGTGCCTCGGCAGCGATCTTGGCGGCAGCGTCGCGGGCGCGCATCATATCCATCGCGCGCTTGTCGAGCACCTTAATCTGGTTGGTCAGCATTACCGCATCGACCACACCCCAGATTACCAAGCCTGTTGAAATCGAAAACCCAAGCGCACCAACTGTACCACGAAGACGAGAGCAGATTGCCGCGACAAGGGCGGAGACGACAACCATCTTGATATAGGAACCGCGGCGCTCGCGAAGCGTGCGGGCCTGCGGCACATAGGCGAGGCGGGCAGCCGCGGATGCCGCCGAGCGCAGCTGGGCTTCACGCGCGATGGCAGCCGCCTCGGCCGACATGCCACCGGCCATCAGCGAACGCTCCGCAACTTGGATGTCCCGCATTTAGAAATCATCGGGGGAGAGCGTATGGACGAACTCGTCGAACTTCTCGAACTCCTGCTCGTCGTCGACTTCCTCGGCGTGGGTGGAAACGGTGCCCAGGCGATTCATGATGTCGTCCTCAACGAACATAGGGGCATTGCTGCGCACGGCGAGAGCGATGGCGTCGCTGGGACGGGCGTCGATTTTGCGTTCGTCACCATTGGCAAGCACGACAACCGTCGCATAGAACACCGGCGGCTCTGCGCGCACGATCTCGATGCGCTCGAGCTTGGCGCCCAGGGCGTCGACGGTATCGAGCAGCAGGTCATGGGTGATCGGGCGCTCGGCACGCCCGCTATCGATACCGCGGCTGATGGCAGCGGCCTCAAACGAACCAGTCTGGATGGAAAGGGAACGCAGCGGCGCGGGCGAATCCGATTTACTGCTGCGCTCGCGAAGCACGATAAGCGATGGCACGGGACCGGCGGCCATGACGATGGTCTCTATGTCGACACGAACCATGGAACACCTCCGGTACGTAGCGGTTAACACGCGGCAGGGCTGCCGCATTGAATAGCTATACTACCCAATCTTTCGCCCAGCACACAAAACCAAAATGAGATTTATCGCACACAAGAAAAAAGCCCCGAGGCAATGCCTCGAGGCTCTTCACGTTTTTGATGGTGGACCTGACAAGATTCGAACTTGTGACCTCCCGGTTATCAGCCGGACGCTCTAACCAACTGAGCTACAGGTCCATCG
>DAWBYD010000089.1:0-2971 GCA_052278285.1 Collinsella sp.
CATCCCCGGCGAGAATGCCTGTGTCTGCGCCGTCATCGCGGGCGAGCCCAGGCTCTCGCGCATTCGCAAGGGGCTCGACCTTATCAAGCTCCGCGCCGTCGACGAGACCGGCGCGCTTGAACTTACCTATTTCAACCAGTCCTACCTCAAAAACACCTTCCACACCGGCGACGCTTACGTCTTCTTCGGCCGTGCCGAGGGTACGCCGAGCCGCCCGCAGATGACCAATCCTCTCTTTGAGCGCGAGGGCGCGCACCAGATCACCGGCCGCATCATGCCCATCTACCCGCTCACCGCGGGCATCAGCCAGTCGATGCTCTGCAAGGCCGTCGAACAGAGCCTCGCCGCCTGCGTCGACGAACTTCCTGACATCCTGCCTGAGGACGTCCGCCTCGTCTACCAGCTCTGCCACACCCGCTTTGCCTACGAAAACATCCACTTTCCCACAGACGACGAAGCCCTCTCCGCCGCGCGCCGCCGCCTTGCGTTCGAAGAGCTTTTCCTGCTCGCGCTCGGCCTCAAGCTCCTGCGCGAGCGCCGCACGTTCGTCGCGGGAAAACAGTGCAAAAAAGTTGACCTTTTGCCCTTTTTCACCTCTCTCCCCTTTTCCCTCACCGGCGCACAGCGCCGCGCCATCGGCGATATCGCGCGCGACCTGACAGGTCAGCGCCCGATGAACCGCCTCGTGCAGGGTGACGTCGGCTCTGGCAAAACGATGGTCGCCGCCGCCGCCATCTACATGGCCGCGAAAAACGGTCTTCAATGCGCCCTCATGGCCCCGACAGAAATCCTTGCCGAGCAGCACTATCGCTCGCTCGCCCCGCTTTTGGAGCCTCTCGGCATCCCCTGCGCGCTGCTCACCGCCTCGACCAGGGCCAGGGAGCGCCGTGCACTGAATGAACGTCTCCGGTCCGGTGAACTCTCCCTCGTCATCGGCACGCACGCCCTGCTCTCGCCCGACGTACAGTATCAAAACCTCGGTCTCGTCGTCACCGACGAGCAGCACCGCTTCGGCGTCGACCAGCGCGCCGCGCTGTCCGCCAAGGGCGACGCCCCGCACCTTCTCGTCATGTCCGCCACGCCCATTCCGCGCACGCTCGCGCTGATGATCTACGGCGATCTCGACGTCTCCATTCTAAATGAGCTTCCCCCCGGACGGCAGAAGATTGACACCTTTGCCGTCCCGTCGAGCTATCACGAGCGTATCTACGCTTTTTTGCGCAAGCTCGTCGCCGAGGGCCGTCAGGCCTATATCGTCTGCCCCATGGTCTCGGAAAACGACGAGCTCCCTGATGAGCGCAAGGCCGTCACCGCCTACGCAGAAATGCTGCAAAAAGAGGTCTTCCCCGACCTTCGCATCGCCCCCATCCACGGCAAGATGAAGCCTAAGGAAAAGGACGCCGTCATGCGCGCCTTCGCCGCGCACGAGCTCGACGTGCTCGTCTCCACCACCGTCATCGAGGTCGGCGTCGACGTGCCGAACGCCGCGCTCATGCTGATTGAAAACGCCGAGTGCTTCGGCCTCTCCCAGCTCCACCAGCTGCGCGGCCGCGTTGGCCGTGGCCGGCACAAGTCCTACTGCGTCCTTGTCTCCGACAACAAGGGTGAGGAAAACAAGCAGCGTCTCAAGGTCATGTCCTCCACGAGCGACGGCTTCGCCATTGCGGAAGAGGACTTGAAGCTCCGCGGCCCGGGCGACTTTTTCGGCTCCCGCCAGCACGGCCTGCCGTCGCTGCGCGTCGCCGATCTCTCGTGCGACTTATCCCTTCTGCACGAGACGCAGTCCGCCGCCGAGCAGCTCCTCGCCGCCGACCCCGCGCTCAAAAATCACCCGCTGCTCAAAGCCCGCGTCGAGCTTCTCTTCGAGCTCAACGCCGATGCCATGAATTGAAATAAAAAAGTCAGGCCTGCTGGCTTGACTTTTTTACGCTTTGTAGTATGATTAGTATAACTAATCATACTTTAGGAGGTTGATTTTATGGAAGTACCTCAGGGCAAGCACGCCTGGATGGTCAAGATCGGCGAAAAGGGCCAGTTTGTCATCCCCAAGGAAGCGCGCGACATTTTCGGCTTTCACCCCGGCGACGAGCTGCTCGTCCTCGGCGACGACGAGCGCGGCATCGCCATCCTGCCCAAGGCCATGCAGCGGGAATATATGCTGCGCATCTTTTCCGAAATGGACAACGGGGGCGACAGCAAATGAGCAAGATCGTCTTTTTCTGCATCCCGGCCTACGGCCACACCAACCCGACGCTCGGCGTCGTGCGCGAGCTCACCGCGCGCAGTCACGAGGTCCGCTACTACTCCTACGAACCCATGCGCACGCTCATCGAAGCCGCAGGCGCGCAATTCGTCGCCTGCGACCCGTATGACTGCGAACAGCACCTCACGCCCGCCGACGGCGTGCGCGTCGGCAAGGACATCGCCTTTTCGACGCACATTCTGGTCGAGACCACCCTCGCCCTCGACGAAATGGTCTGCGCCGACATGCGCGCTTACGCGCCCGACTGTATCGTCGCCGACTCGATGGCTGTCTGGGGCAAGGCCGTCGCCAAAAAGCTCGGCATCCCGTTCATCTCCTCGACCACGACCTTTGCCTTCAACCGCTATTCCGCCAAAGTCATGAAGCAGAGCGGCGGCCAGATGCTCAAAATGATGCTCGCCATGCCAAAGATCAACCACGATCTCCAGCGCCTGCGTGACCGCGGCTATCCCATCAAGAATATTCTCGACATCATCCAGAACGACGACCGGACCGACACCATCGTCTACACATCGCCCGAGTTCCAGCCCTGCGCCGACACGTTCTCAGACAAGTACGCCTTCGTCGGCCCGTCCATCCGCCCCGCGACAGAAACTGTCGAAAAGGTCCACGATGTACTCATCTACATTTCGATGGGCACAGTCAACAACGACCTCCTCCCCTTCTACCGCGCCTGTATCGCCGCGTTCGCGGACTCGCCCTATCAGG
>DAWBYD010000090.1:0-2057 GCA_052278285.1 Collinsella sp.
GCGACTCGCAGTTTTGCGATCTTATTCATCATCGCCCCGTCCGTCTTCTTCGCCCGCTGCGCCGCCCTCGACGAGGCCCGCAAGAACGACGCTGAGACGTTCGATAACCTGGCGACCGCCTATGCCCGCGCCGCGCACATCTCCAAGCCCGAGCTGGGCGCGGAGTACGACCGCGCCCTGATGGGCGAGGTCGAGCTCGCGCTTGCCGATGCCTCCGAGGCTGCTCAGACCGCTGTCGACGCCGCCCTTGCTGCCGAGGATTACCCGGCCGCATTTGCCGCCCTTGCCGCCCTGCGCGCCCCCATCGACCGCTTCTTCGACGAGGTCATGGTCATGGACAAGGACGAGCAGCTTCGCGATAATCGCCTTAAGCTGCTCAACCGCTTCGAGGCCGTTTTCTCCGGCATCGCAAACATCGGTGAGCTTGCTCGCAAAAAGTAAGCCAGCCTGCGCATAAGCGCAAAAGGAGCCCCGCATGGATTGCCCGGTCACCGCTCGTCCCACCGTTATCGTTATCTCCGACTCGCTCGGTGATACCGCTTGTGAGGTGGTGCTTGCGGCGTCCGGGCAATTTGATGAAGGGGCTTTTCGTCTCTTGCGCCTGCCCAAGGTGAACTCGGTGGAGCAGGTCAAGTCGTTTGTGGGTCCGCGCGTCGATGCCGATCATCGCGATATTGCCGTGTTCCACACCATTGTCGATCCGGCGCTTCGCGCCCGTGTGCTCGATTACCTGGGCATGCTGCATATCCGTTCGGTCGACCTGATCGGCCCGACGCTCGCCGTGCTGTCGTCGCTCATCGGTGTGCCGCCCAAGGGCGTTGCGGGCGTGATTCACAAGACCGATGACCGCTATTTCCATCGTATCGAGGCCATGGAGTATTTCGTTGAGCACGATGACGGGCGCGGCTGCGACGATCTGTCGGGTGCCGATATCGTGCTGCTGGGCGTATCGCGCACGTCCAAGACGCCGCTGTCGATGTATTTGGCCTATCAGGGCTACAAGGTCGCCAATGTCCCACTGGCGCATGGCATGGAGCCGCCCAAGTCGATTTACGAGGTCGACCCGATGCGCCTGTTCGGCCTGATTTCGACCGTCGATGTGATTTCCGAAATTCGCGATAGCCGCTTGGGCGATGACTACGCTCGTGCCGTTGCCGGCTCCTATGCCGAGCCTGAGAGCGTGCACAGCGAGCTCGAGGAAGCCCGTGCGCTCATGAAGCGCCTAGGCTGCTTTGTGGTGCGTACCGACGGCAAGGCCATCGAGGAAAGCGCTGCCGAGATCATTAACCACTTGGAGGAAATCCAAGAAGCCCGTGCCCGCCGCGCCGCCCGTCGAGCCCAACAAAGCTAGCTTATTGGGGTAGCTAAAAAGCCCCGTCTAAAAAGACTAACTAAAAATAATGCACGATAATGGTAAAGCGATTTAGCAAATTACTTGCATTTGACCTGCAAGTTTATTGAAGTGGTCTCTTCATAAGGTAACCACCTTTACCTACCGTTTACCGCCAGTTTTAGCACGTTTACCAAACCGCGCATCCTCTGCTTAAGCCCGCTCAAAACCCGCCGTATAGTTCCCTCACGGCCCGCATCTGACGGGTCGATTCGTTACCACGGTCGTGCGCGTAAGCGCATGGAAGGGGAAGCATCGTGAGCGATTGCAAGAGGGTTTACCGTTTTGGAACCGACGCCCAGGGCACCTGTGTCACCGAGGGCGACAAGTCCATGAACTTCGTGCTTGGCGGCAAAGGCGCTAACCTTGCCGAGATGAGCCGCATCGGCCTGCCGGTTCCCGGTGGCTTTACCATTACCTGCCAGACTTGCGTCGAGTACTCCGGTGCCGGCAACGTGTGGCCCGAGGGCGCACTCGATGAGATCGTTGCCGCCGAGGCGGACCTCGAGGCCCGCTGCGGCAAGAAGCTCGGCGACGCCTCCGATCCGCTGCTTGTGTCGGTTCGTTCGGGCGCTCCGTTCTCCATGCCCGGCATGATGGCCACGGTCCTTAACTTGGGCCTCAGTGACGCTTCCGTCCAGGGCCTCCTCGCGCAGACGCAGGGCCC
>DAWBYD010000091.1:0-20195 GCA_052278285.1 Collinsella sp.
CGTGGGCGGGGTCGCGGCTCTTTTGGGCACCGCTCGCGGCATTGCGTTCTTTACCGAGCCCATGCGCAGCCGCTATTTCGGTTCGTACAGCCTGCCGCCCTTCCAGGTGTACTGGAGCTGGGAGATCTTTGTGAAGTGCGCCGTGGTTCCCGCCGTCGCGCTCATCCTCATCACGCTGGTGGGTCTGCTTCGCAAAATGGGCAAGACGCCGTTGCAGTTCCTTCGTCACGAGGCGAGCGGCAAATCGGGCACCAAGCGCGGCTTGCAGCTGCCGGAGCGCATGGGTTTTGTCTCGCGCTTCCGCCTGCGTATCTTCCTGCGCAACCTGGGCAACTTCGCCACGCTCTTCGTGGGCATTGCGTTTGCCTCGCTGCTGCTGCTCTTTGGCCTGGCGATTCTGCCCACGATGACGCACTACGCGGACAACCTCGAGACGAGCCTGGTCGCCGAGCACCAGTACACGCTCAAGGCTCCGCTGGAGCTCGAGGGCACTGCCGGGGAGCGCGAGCAGTGGTCGGCACTCGAGCGCTTGCAGTCGGTTGACGGCGCGCTGCTTTCCGCCGCCCAGGATGCCGATGACGAGCTTGACGACGCGGCCGATGCGGCGCAGGCGGCAGCCGATGCCGCGACCGCGTCTCCGTCTGCCGAGAGCCTGGCCGCAGCGCAGGACGCGCTCGCCAAGGTCCAGGACAAGAAGGATGCGCTCTACGCGCGCCTTGACGATCTTGCCGATGCCCTCGGCTGCAACCGCGACGAGGCTATCGACCTGATCGACAAGGCCTCTAAGATCGACACTGACAACGACGACATCCATCCGGTCAACACGACCGACAACGGCGCGGGCGCAATCGCACAGGCCGAGAAATACGCCGTTTACCAGCTGCAATACGACCGTGGCGACGGAAATGGGCAGGAGACGATTTCCGTCTACGGCATCTCGCCCGATTCGCGCTATTGGAAAGACCTCAACGTCGGCGATGGGCGCGTCGTCTTTGGCGGCGGTCTGCTCGATAAGTTTGGCTGGAGCGAGGGCCAGAAGGTCACGCTCGGCGACAAGTACGAGGGCGAGCATTATTCCCTTGAGTACGCGGGCAAGGACTGCGCCTGGGGCTCCAAGTCGGACATGAATATCTATATGAGTATCGACGACTTTAACGAGCTGTTCGACAACGATGCCGCGTACTTCAACGGCTACGTGAGCAACGAGAAGCTCGACCTCGACGCGCGTTACTTTGCCGGCGACACCACGCCCGACGACATGCGCGCCGTGGGCGACCAGTTCATCGGCATGATGAGCAAAATGATCGGAATGATGATCGGGCTTGCGGTGTTTATCTTCCTGCTGTTTATGTACCTGCTGACCAAGGCTGTGATCGACCACAGTGCCCGTTCGATCAGCTACATGAAAGTCTTTGGCTATCGCGATAGCGAGATCTCGCATCTGTACATTCGCTCGATCACGCTGTGCGTGGCGGCGTCGCTCGTGCTGAGCCTGCCATTGATCATCGGCTCGCTCACGGCCATCTTCCGCTCCATGCTGCTCGCCTACAACGGCAATATCGAGATCTACGTGCCCGCTTGGTCTATGGCTGCATGCGTCGGCATTGGCTTTGCGACCTACCTGCTCGTGGCGCTGCTACACACGCGTTCTATCAAGCGCGTCAGCCTGGCCGAGGCCCTCAAGGTGCAGGAGTAGTCATCGGGGACGTACTTAAATGACTAGGCGCCGTGCTTGACATTAACCCCGCTTTAACGGGTACCATCTCCTATGTCTGTAACGCCATATAGACCGAGGGGATATATCTATGACCGCAACTGCACCCGCAGCACCCGCTAAGGTGTACTTCACCAACCTGCGCACGCATGCTCGCGAGAGCCAGCTCGACAAGCTCAAGCGCCTCATACGTCACGCCGGTATCGAGCAGATCGACTTTGAGAACAAGTTCGTCGCCATCAAGATTCACTTTGGCGAGCTGGGCAACCTGAGCTTTTTGCGCCCCAACTACGCCCGCGCCGTCGCGGACGTCGTGAAGGAACTGGGTGGCAAGCCCTTCCTCACCGACTGCAACACGCTCTATGTCGGTAGCCGCAAAAACGCGCTCGAGCACATCGATACCGCCTATCAGAACGGCTTTACCCCGTATGCCACGGGTTGCCAGATCATCATCGCCGACGGCCTCAAGGGCACCGACGAGGCGCTCGTCCCGGTCGAGGGCGGCGAGTACGTGCACGAGGCCAAGATCGGTCAGGCGCTCATGGACGCCGACATTGTGATCAGTCTTACCCACTTTAAGGGCCATGAGCAGGCCGGTTTTGGCGGCGCCATGAAGAATCTTGGTATGGGCGGCGGCAGCCGTGCCGGCAAGATGGAGCAGCATGCCGCCGGCAAGCCGAACGTCGCGACCGAGCACTGCGTTGGCTGCCGTGCCTGCGAAAAGATCTGTGCGCACAACGCCATCTCGTTTGACGATACCCGCGAGCGCGAGCTTGCCAACGGCAACACCCGCACGGTGCACGTGGCCGCCATCGACCACGATCGCTGCGTGGGCTGCGGACGCTGCATTGCGGCATGCAACCAGGACTGCATCAAGCCCGGCTATGACGCTGCGGCCGCCGTGCTCAACTGCAAGATCGCCGAGTACACCACGGCCGTCGTCGACGGCCGCCCGAGCTTCCACATCTCGCTTGCCATGGATATCAGCCCCAACTGCGATTGCCATCCCGAAAACGACACGCCTATCGTTAACGATATCGGCATGTTCGCGAGCTTTGACCCGGTCGCCATCGACCAGGCCTGTGCCGATGCCGTCATGGCATCCGAGCCGCTGCCCAACACCGAGCTCACCGATAGCGCGGCCAAGATGGAGCACAATCACGAGCATCTGGAGGGCGAGCAGGCCGGTGATCCCTTCTGCATCACGCATCCCGACACCGACTGGCGCACCTGTATCGCACACGCCGAGAAGATCGGCCTGGGCACGAGCAAGTACGAGCTCATCGAGGTCAAGTAGCGCCTATCTATTGGACATATCAAGCGCTTTTGTAGCGCAAAGTTAGCAAAAGCCGCCCGTGGGCACAACGTCCACGGGCGGCTTTCCGGAAGTATGCGGCAAATTTCGAGACCGCCGAGCACACGACGTTTTTTGGCAACAAAACCCCTGATAAATTGTTGGTAAAACTGCGGTCTGGTCGGCAGTTCCAGATTTTGCCGCATACTTCCGAAAATAGGGGGTCAGATAAAGGCTCAGACGTTGCTTTTTGCCTAAAAATACTCGTCGAGGAAGTTGTCGACCGTGTTCCAGTAGAGCTCGGGGTCAACTTGCGCGCTCTTGGCGTGGGTGGCGCCGTGGATAGTGAGCTTCTGTTTAACCTTGCTGGCGCACGCGTCGTAGTTTTGGTCGAGCATGCTGTACGGCACAAAGGTGTCCTGGTCGCCGTGGATAAACAGCATGGGAACCGTCGCGTGTTTGAGTTGCTCCACACTGCTCGCCTTATGAAAGTCGTAGCCCGCGCGCACGTTGCACACGAAGTTTGCAACATCGAGCAAGGGAAAGCTGGGCAGGCCGAACACGTCCTTGAGCTGCAGAGAGAACTCGTCCCAAACACTCGTATAGCCGCAGTCCTCGATAATGCATTTCACGTTGGACGGCAAAGATTCTCCCGCCACGTTCATGGCGGTCGCCGCGCCCATCGATTCGCCAAAGACCAGGATGCGCGCCTCGGGGTCAGCCTGAACGATCCGCCCAATCCATGCAACGACATCGAGCCGCTCGGGCCAGCCCATGCCGATATAGTCGCCGCCGGAGCGCTCGTGGGCGCGAGCTGCGGGTGCGAGTACGTTCATGCCGCGGTTATGGAATCGTTTGGCGTATCGGGCCATGCCGATGGGCTCGTTGGTATATCCATGCAGGCAGACGGCGTAATCGTGGGTGTTCTCCGAGGCGGCAAAATACCAAGCGGCAAGCTCGGTTCCGTCATCTGCGGTGAGGCTGCTGCTCTCGCGGTTCTCTTTAAACCATGCCCGTGCCTCGGTGTCCTCGGCATCCGGCTGCTCACCTTTTTTGTCGTTCTTGCTATCCTGCATCATCTTCATGGTGTACGGCGCGCGGGGATTTAGCGCGAAGTCAAACAGAAAGTTGCCGGCAAATCCGAGCAGCGCAACGACAACCACCAGTGCAACGATGCCGGCTATCTTGAGCTTTCGATGGGAACGTGCGTTTTGAGGCATGCGGTATTCTCCTATAAGATGTTAATACATCAACATTTAAAACAAGCGCATTATGGATGTTCGCCGTTGATGCGTCAACAAGCAAAGAATGGGTAAACAAAGGGTCACATATGGTGCAAATTTCGCACGTACCCAGACGCTTTGATATAGTGTTGAGAACTCTTTACGTTGGAGGATGTAACCGGCATGTCCGATTCGAGCGACAGTTCTAAGCCGCGACCCAAGACCGCGGCCGTTCCACACTACACGGTGGGCGAGGAGATCATGAACTCCGTCACCCATGGTGTCGGCTGCCTGCTGGGTATCGCGGGTCTGGTGCTCTTGATCGTATTCGCCGCCCTGCGCGGCGGAGGTCCGGCCCACATGGCTGCGGCGATTGTCTATGGCGTCAGCATTATCCTCGAATACCTTGCCTCCACGCTCTACCACGCGATTCAGCCTGCGCGCGCCAAGCGCGTGTTCCGCATTATCGACCACAGCTGCATCTACCTGCTCATAGCCGGCAGCTATACGCCGTTTTGCCTCATCACACTCGCAAATGACGGCGGCCCTGCGCTGTTCTTTGCCGTATGGGCCATCGCCATTAGCGGCATCGCCCTCGAGTGCTTTATGCGCGAGCGTCAACCGTACTGGGTAAGTGGCCTGGTCTACCTGCTGATGGGCTGGCTCGTTGTCTTTAAGCTGCCCGAACTTGTGGAGCTGCTCAACCCCGTGGCACTTGCCCTGCTCGCCGTCGGCGGCGTGTGTTACACCGCGGGCGTGCCGTTCTATATCGCCAAAAACGTGCGCTATCTGCACAGCGTGTTTCACCTGTGGGTGCTCGCCGGCAGCATCTTCCAGTTCATGGCGGTGATCCTCTTCGTAATCTAGCGACCATGCCTGCGCGCCCGCGTCCTCGTTTGGGCGCCGGCGCAATTGCCGTATCCGCCATCAATGTTTTACCCTGACGCCCGAATCTTGGAGGTTCGAGAAACTCCCGATGGACATAGCCATCTCCCTTATCACCACCCTCGTTTTGACCCTCATCAACGGCTACTTCTCTATGTCCGAGATGGCTCTCACCACGGCTAAGCGCGCCGTGCTGGAGCACGATGCCGAGGAAGGCGACAAGCGCGCCGAGCGCGCCATTAAGCTGGCCGCCGATTCCGACCAGCTGCTTGCCACCATCCAGGTCGCCATCACGCTCGTGGGCTTTGCCTCGTCCGCCGTCGCCTCGACGAGCCTGTCCGACCCGCTTGCCACGTGGCTCATGAGCTTTGGCATCACGCCGCTCTCTGCCATTGCGCGCGGCCTGGCGCCGGTCATCATCACCGTCGCGGTCGCCTTCGTGTCTATCGTGATTGGCGAGCTCGTGCCCAAGCGCATCGGCCTGGCCAATGCCGAAGGCGTGTCCAAGCAGGTCGTGGGGCCGCTTTCGGTGTTTCAAAAGATCGCCCGTCCGCTCGTGTGGCTGACCGGCGCTTGCTCCGATGGCCTGGCCCGCATCCTGCGCATTAAAAGCGCCGACGACCGCCAAAACGTCTCGGAGGAAGAGATCAAGTACATGGTCTCGGAGCAGGACGACCTGCTCGACGAGGAAAAGCGCATGATCCACGAGATCTTCGACCTGGGCGACACCGTTGCCCGCGAGGTTATGGTGCCGCGCGTGGACACCACCATGTGCGAGGACGACGAGACGGTCGCCGACGTGCTGTCCACCATGCGCCAGACCGGCTTTAGCCGCATCCCCGTCTATCACGAGGATCCCGACAACGTCGCCGGCATCGCGCACATTAAGGACCTGATCCAGCCTTCGCTCGACGGCAAGGGCGACCAGCCCATCGCCGACTTTTTGCGCGACGCTACCTTTGTGCCCGACACCAAGGACATCCTGCCGTTGCTGTCCGAGATGCAGACCTCGCACGACCAGATCGTAGTGGTCGTGGACGAGTACGGCGGCACGGCCGGCATCATCACCATCGAGGACATCGTCGAGGAGATCGTGGGCGAGATCGAGGACGAGTTCGACCCCGACAACAAGTACCTCACGCGCCTTTCGCGCCGCGAGTGGCTCGTCGATGGGCGTTTTTCGTGCGATGACGCGATTGAGCTTGGTTGGCCGCTCGAGGAAAGCGATGATTATGAGACCATCGCCGGCTGGATTTTGGAGCTTTGCGACTCGGTGCCCGACATCGGAGAGGTGTTTGAGGTCGCGGGGTACAAGTTTAAGGTGCAGTCGATGCGTGGTCAGCGCATCTCGCTCATTCGCGTGATCGCTCCGGCCGAAACCGACAAGAAGGATTCCGAGCCCTCGGCAGATAAGCCGGCGGCGTCGGGCGCGGGTTCTGCGGACCCGCACGATGGCGACGAGTAGGGCAAGGAAGAGTAGAGGAGAGTTATGGCAGGCCTGTTCAACATCCTTAAGGTCACCGTCAGCGAGGACAAGATCTGCGCGCATGTGCTGGTGAACCCCGGCATGCCGCTCATGACCTCGGAGGACATCGAGGCCACGGCGCGCGTGTATTACCTGGTGCCCGCGATTGCCAAGCATCTGTGCCTGGGCGATTCCGGTCGCGAATTCCAGGACTGCATGGGCCAGACCGAGCTTTGCCATCTGCTGGAGCACGTGACAGTCGAGCTCATGAACGAGACCGGGCTTGCCGGCAGCATTTCGTGCGGCCGCACTCGCGTGAGCGAGCACGACGAGCGTGTCTTTGAGGTTGAGCTTTCGTGTCCCGACGACGCGCTGGCCATCGGCGCGCTGTCTTCGGCGACCTTTATGATGGATTGGGCCTATCTGCATGCCGACCAGCCCGCTCCCGATGTGGACGGTACGGTCGCGGGTTTACGCAACCTGGTGCTGGGCATGCGTGCCGAGGCCGAGGGCAAGGACCCGCACGAGGCCGTCGCCGCCGCGAATGCCGAGGGCGAGGCCGGGGACGCGACCGAGGGCGAGGCTCCTGCCGAGGCTGCCGTCGATCCTGTCGACGAGGCTCCTGCCGAGGCGGCTTCCGAGCCCGAGCCCGCGGAGCCCCGGGGCGTCCCGAGCTTTGACGACGAGCCGCAGGAGGCAATCGACACCGAGGGCGCGACCGCCGAGAGCCACGAGGCCCCCACTGCCGTTTACGGTGGCGCCGCGACGGCTCCGGTTGCCCCCGCGCGCGAGGGAGCGCTGCCGCTCGTTGACGGCGCCGGTGAGGACCCGGCCGCCACGGTGGCCATGCCTGCCATGCCGCAGGAGTAGGCTCACCCGCTTATCACCATCATGTACCTGCGCCTTTACCGTACGCAGATGAGCAAGACGGCAAGCGCTGTGCTGCGGGTATAATGGACAGCATTCAAACGGTGGGCGCCGAGGTGCCCGCAGGAGAGGAATGAACATGGGTAAGACTTTCAACTTTATCTCGGGTGCGCTCTTCGGCGCCGCCGCCGGCGCCATCATCGGCGTCGCCCTGGCTCCGCGCTCGGGCGCCGAGACCCGCGCCATGGCTGCCGATATCGCCAACGCCGCCTGGGATAACCTGCGCGACACCTACGCGCACGGTGCCGAGGAGGCCCGCGCTGCGGTCAACGATTTTGGCCCGATGGTCGATGCCAAGACCGATGACCTGCGTGCCAAGGTTGACCTTGCCCGCGAGCGCATGGACCAGCTGCGAGAGCAGCTCAACGACGCCATCTCGGGCGGCAACGTGACGCCCGCCGCCGATGTCGTGGTCGAGAACGCCGTCGAGGCTGCCGCCGAGGCCGCGGAGCCTTCGACCGAGGCATAATGCGCGCCGGGGATTTTGTCGGCGCTAAGATCTATCGCAAGCCTACCGAGGATAAGCGCACCAAAAAGGACGGCACGCCGCGCAGCCCTAAAAAGCTCGGCAAGATTCACTTTCCGGTCTTTACCCCGGGCGGTACGCGCGTGGTGGGCTTTATGGTTCGCCAGTCCGATATCGCGGGTATGATCGAGCGCCCCGACCGCTTTGTGGCGCTCGATGCCATTGGCGTCTACGAGGGCGCCATCGCAGTTGACGACGTCAAGGGCACCTACGATGCCGCTGCGGCCAAGCGCCTCGACATCAACCTGGACGATTGCATTATCTGGGTTGGCATGGACGTGCGCACGGAGTCGGGCGATGCCGTGGGCTATTGCTCGGATGTGGAGTTCAAGCCGCGTTCGGGTATCGTGCAGACATTCTATGTGACCGCCAGCGCCGCATCGAGCATGCTGGTGGGCGACACACAGGTGCCGCCGACGATGCTGCGCGGCTACGAGAACGGCGCGATGATTGTCTCGGACGAGGTCAAGTCGCTCGGGTATTCGGGCGGCGCCGCCGCAAAGGCTGCCGAGGCAAGCGTCGTGGTGGGCGATAAGGTCAAGAAGGGCGCTAAGGTGCTCGATGACAAGGGGTCGGGCGCCGTGGACAAGGGCAGTCGCGCGCTGGGCAAGCAGCTCGGCAAGACGCGCGGTATGTTCAAGGCCTTTAAGGACGAATATCAAAAGGCGAGCGGGGGCTCGTCAAAAGCTAGCAAATAGCGACGTACCAAATGACGGGAGGCGAGCCGGAGACATGTTGCTCCGGCTCGCTGTGTTTATGGGGGAGGGCACATGCGCCAAAACGGATCATATTCACACGGACGCTCGGGCGCGCGTCCGACGGCGCGCCGCGATCTGGGGCAGTTGCCCAGCGGTCAGCGCAAGCGTCACCGTAAGCCCGGCGCGATGTATCTCAACCATAGCCGCGGCTTTAGCGACCGAAGCGCTCGCATCGGCAACGGCCGCACGCCCCGTCGTCCGTCTCGCCTGCCCTATGCGCTCATCGCCGTGGGCTGCGCACTCGTGCTGTTTATCGCCGCCGTCGTGGGCTACGTCAACCGCAGCGTGGATGTCGTCCTCAACGGCCAGGAGACTGCGGTACGCGTCGGCTCTACGCTGCAAAACCTCATCGACGACCAGGAGCTGACCGATACCTACGACGCCGGGGACTTGCTGGCCGTTGACGACAGCGTGCTTACTCGCCATGGCGGCGAAAAGCTGTCGGTAAAAGTGGACGGCAAGCGCATAAAACAGGGCAAGTGGAAAAGCCGCGAGCTTACGGGCGGCGAGAAGGTGACGGTCAAAGACGGCCGTGATATGTACGAGAAGCACGAGGTCCAGGCGACGGTTATCGAGCCCAAACTCAAGGTCGAGGGCACGGGTGCCATCGAGTACGTTAAGACGTGGGGTATCCAGGGTCGCTCCGAGGTGTGGGTCGGCGAGCAATCGGGTAAGACGCAGGACCGCGGCGAGGTCGTGCCCGCCACCGATTGTGTGGTCGAGTGCGCGAGCGTGGCGCCCAAGGGCAACGAAAAGTACGTGGCGCTGACGTTTGATGAGGGCCCGAGCGGCGCGACCAAGCAGATCTTGCAGGTGCTCAAGGAAAAGGGCGTCACCGCGACGTTCTTCCTGTCGGGTGATGCGGCCGAGGCCTCGCCTGCTACTGCCAAGGCGATTGTCGATGCCGGCTGCGAGGTCGGCTCCAACAGTTACAGCGACGAATCGCTCAAGGGCCAGGACTGCGATGCGGTGCGCGAGCAGGTTTCGAAGGGCACTGAGGCGATCAAGTCCGCGACCGGAACGTCGACGATGCTTTTGCGTGCTCCCTACGCAGCTTTTGACGAGCAAAACTGGATCGATGCGATGGACTTGGTGTCTGCCGTGGTCTCGTGGAATATCGATTCGGGCGACTGGCTGCTCAACGGTGCCGACGAGCAGGTCTCGACGGTGCTCGATTCGGTGACGCCGGGCAACATTGTGCTGCTGACCGATAACGATGAATGTGCCGAGCAGACGCTCGAGGCACTGCCGCAGATTATCGACGGGCTTATTGCCGACGGCTACAAAATCGTGACATTGAGCGATCTGGTCAAGACGGATACATCGCTGAGCAAAAAGCTCACCTCGCTGACGAAGGTCACCATGCCCAAAAACGCCGTGTTCCCCCAGCTCGCCGAAGATGACGACACCACAGACTAGTCGTTTAAGAATGTCCCCAATGACTATGTCACGGATGCGTCAGCGTTTGGTATGCCTGCGATGTTTGGAGCATAAATTTGGCGCCACGGCGCGATGCTGATGCTATAGTTACTGCGGATAACAAGGGTCAAGAGAAAGGTTGCAGGTGAAATCCAAACCTCGACCATACAGTCGATGACCCCTTGCAGGTGCTTCTTGCGCATGCACGGGGTGTGAGCGCCGAGCGGCGTGCCGCCCGCGCATGCGTATACATATCTAAAAGTCCACGGACGGCGTGCCGGCATGGCCGCAGTCCGAAGGGATAATGATGGGGAGCACCAGTGAATTATCTGAGTGAGATGCTCAAACTGCCGGTCTTGGACGTCGATGGCGAAAAGCTCGGCGTTGTGAACGATTTTGGCATTGCTACCGGCGAAGTTTTTCCGCACGTAACGTCGCTCGCGTTCCGCGGGCCCGGTAAGACGCCGTTTATGATCAGCTGGCGCAAATGGGTCGACCGTATCGACGAGACGGGTGTGCACCTTAAGTCGCCGGCCACCGAAATCCGTTTTTCGTACCTGCAGCCGACCGAGCTCTTGCTCGCGCGCGACGTGCTCAACAAACAGATTGTCGACACGCAGGGCATGAAGGTCGTGCGCGTAAACGACATCAAGTTTTCCATGTCGGGCGAAAATCAGCTGCGCCTGCTGGGTGCCGAAGTTGGCGCCCGCGGCCTGCTGCGCGCGATCAGCCCCGCACTCGAGCATGTCGTCGAGAGCTTTATGAAGCACCTGGGCAAACCGCTCGGCGAGGACATCATCGCCTGGTCCTACATGGACCTGCTCGACCGTTCGACTAAAAACATCCAGCTTTCGGTGTCGCACAAGACGCTTGGCGAGCTGCACCCTGCCGACATTGCCGACATTATCGAGCAGCTCGACCCGCGCCTGCGTGCGCAGGTGTTCGCGCAGCTCGACACCGCCCAGGCCGCCGAGGCCATCTCGGAGTTCGATGACGACGAGCTTATGACCGAGATGCTTGAGGGCCTGTCCGATACGGACGCATCGTCGATGCTGGCCATGATGGATCCGGACGACGCCGCCGACCTGATCGACGAGCTCGATTACGAGAAGGCTGAGAAGCTTTTGCGCCTGATGGGCGTCCAGGAGGAGAAGGCGATTCGTAACCTGCTGGGCTATGAGGACAACACTGCCGGTCGCATCATGACCTCGGAGTTTGTCTCCCTGCCCGCCACGGCGACGGTCGGTGACGCCATCGAGGCGATCCGCAAGCTCGACGAGGACTTCGAGAGCGTCTACTACGTCTATACCGAGGACCCGAGCGGCATGCTCACCGGCGTGCTTTCGCTGCGCACGCTGATCGTCGCCGACCGCGACGCCACACTGGGTCAGCTGGCCTATCGCGACCTGGTGTATGTGTCGCCCGACGATGACCAGGAAGACGTAACGGACGAGATGACCAAGTACGACCTGGTTGCCATCCCCGTTTGCGATGAGAACCGTCACATCTTGGGTATCGTGACCTTTGACGACGCCATGGACGTTATCGCCGAGGAGCACCAGGAGGACCTGCAGATCGCAGGCGTCGGTTCGGGCGATAGCGCGTCCGACGACTCGACGAATGTGCTCAGCTGGTTTGTGCATCGCCAGTACTGGGTTGTCGTGTGGGGTATTGCCTCGTGCATCATGGCAACAGTGCTGGGAACGGCGCTGGGCTCTGCGCATCTGGTGGTGTTCCCCATGTGCGCCATGCCGCTCGTGTTGCTGGCTGCCTCGCGTATGGTGTCGTTCGTCAAGAACTACTTCCTGGAGTACGACGGCCATGACGATGAGCCCAAGCCGTATCTGGGGTTCTTCTTCCAGAGCACGGGCATGGGCCTGATCCTGTCGCTCGTGACCTACCTGTGCGCCCAGCTGGTGCGCACCGCCGCATTCCTCGACGCGCCCATGTTTGAAGAGCAGCTCTTTACCGGCTGCTTTAACATTGCGGCCATCGTTTGTCTGATTGGCAACATGAGCGCCGTGATTTACCTGATGGTGCTGTTCTGGCGTGACGAGCACGACCTCAATACGTCGGGTACCGCCATGAACGTCATTGCCGTCATGATCTCATGCGTGGCGTACTGCATCGCCGCAGTGCTGCTCACCATGTCGGTCATGGGGTAGGTGGTTGCGTGCAAAACACGAAGCAAAAGGCGAGCACCAAGCAAAAGCTGACCATCGCGGCCATCTTTGGCGCCATGGGCCCTGGCCTTCTGGCGGCGCTTTCGGGCAATGACGCCGGTGGCATCGCCACGTATTCCAGCGCCGGTGCCAGCTATGGCTACAAGATGCTGTGGATGCTTCCTGTCATGACCGTGCTGCTTATCGTGACGCAGGAGACTGCGGCGCGTTGTGGCTGCGTCACAGGCAAGGGCTTGGCCTCGCTCATCCGCGAGCGCTTTGGCGTGCGCAGGAGCGTGCTGGCCATGGCAGCGCTGCTGATCGCCAACACGGCCGTTACCATCTCGGAGTTTGCGGGTATCGCGAGCGGCCTTGCCCTCTTTGGCGTGCCGGCGAGCATTTCGGTGCCGCTCGTGGCGCTGCTGGTTTGGATGCTTACCATGTCGGGTAGCTTCCAGCGCATCGAGAAGATTCTGCTGCTGGTGAGCTGCGTGTTTGTGACCTACATTGTCGCTGCATTTATGGCTGGTCCCAGCTGGGGCGAGGTGGCGGTCGACCTGGTTGTGCCCAACATCCAAAATGACCCCAGCTACGTGTCGCTTGTGGTCGCAACGATCGGTACTACCATCGCGCCGTGGATGATCTTCTTGGCGCAGAACAACGTGGTCGATAAGAATGCGGGCGAGGACGATATCGTGCTGCAGCGTATCGACACCGTGAGCGGCTCGATCGCCGCCGATGTCATTGCCGGCTTTATTATCATCACGACCGGTACGGTATTGTTCCCCGCGGGCATTCAGATTAGCGATGCTGCCGACGCCGCTCGCGCGCTGGAGCCCATCGCGGGCCAGTGGTCTACGGTGCTGTTCGCCTCGGGCCTGGTCGCGGCGAGCTTCTTGGCCGCCTGTGTGCTGCCGGGTGTTACGTCGAGTGCTATCTGCGAGGCATTTGGCTGGGAGCGCGGTGCCGATCGCAGCTGGGACGAGGCCCCGGTCTATCGCGGCATTATTACGGCCATCATTGGCATCTCTGCCATGCTGGTGCTTATGCCCGGCGTCGACCTGTTCCAGATCATGATGACCTCGCAGGTCATCAACGGCGTGCTGTTGCCCGTGGTTTTGGTGTTCCAGGTGGTTATTGCCGCCGATCGACACATTATGGGTGCCAACCGCAACGGCCGCGTGTGGAATGTGCTCACGTGGGCGACTATCGGTGTGATTACGGTGCTGACGGTCGTCATGTTTGTGCTGCAAGCGATGGGTTACAGCGCGTAGCGCCTCTTTTGGACTCCAAACAGGCCGCCGCCATGGGCTGCGACCTGTTTTTTTGCCTGCTGTAGGGTGTTAGCTATATGGCAGTGGGCAAAAAATGCCAAATATGAGTACTGTTGCTTGGCTGATAGCATTTACGACCAAGAAAATAATGAACATATCTAAAAATCCGTTCATTAAAAGCGGAGCTCCAAGTCCTAAGCCGGACATTCTGGTCAACTGGAAGGGTCACGCGCTACCGCATGGGCGCCATTTTGGGTGGTTTTGCCTGCTACTAAAATGGTAACAGTACTCATATTTACCCCTTTTTGTCCACGACCTCTTGGAGCCGGCTCGAAAAGAGTGATTTTGGGTTGTTTGCTGCGGGTGTGGGCTTGGAAACAACGCTCGGGGTGGCGAGGCGCCCAGAATTCGGTCGCAAGGAGGGCGTTCCTCGGCTGTGCCAGGAGTGTCCCTAGGTGCCGGCACATAAGGAACGTCCCTAACTGCCGGAGGGGGTGTCTGCCGTGGCAGGCACCCCCTCCGGATGTGGGAAGTTTGCGCTGCAGGTTACTTGTCGCCGCCCAGCTTGTGCGGCTTGAGAGCGAGCGCATTGACGAGCGCGTCGGTGGCAGACTTGACGGCTGCCGGCTGCGGATCGTTGACGTGATCCTCAGGATGCACGGGCAGGTCCTTCTTGACTGCGTCGTGGATCAAGTTGAGGTACTCAGTCACGCCAGTGGTCGATAGGTGCGTGCCATCGCCATCGAACAGGTCGTTGCGGTTGGTACTGTATCCGTACCAGTCGATAACGCGCACGTTCTTGTAGCGCGTAGCGGCGTTGGCGATGGCCTGGTTAGTAGAGCCAACCCACGGCTGCGGGCTGCGCGTGTTCACAAACACCACAATACGCTTATCTCCTGCATCGGCCATGATGGCGTCGATCTGGTCGTCGGTTACCAAGCCGTTGGTGCCCAGCGCAAAGACCACGATCTTGCCGGCAAGGTTCTGTTGGAGATAGCCCTCAAATGTCGCACGGCCCGCATCGAACTGGCGGCCCTTTTCGGCATCGATATGGCTGTGCGGGAACACGCCGTCAAAGGTGTCCACGGCACGCAGCGACACGGAGTCACCGATCATCAACAGGTCGTAGGAGCCATCGGGGAAGCCGTCGTTGTCCTTGTCGGTGTCGTCGGCCGCCTGCTGGTCGGTGGGCGCGGTGTTTTTGGCTTCCTTGTTCAGAACTTCGGCGCCCTCGCCGCTCAGCGCAGACGTCTCGGGCACAAAGATCAGGCCGCCCAGTGCAACGACCAACACGACAGCGCAGGCTGCGCAGACGGGGACGTGTGCGCGTGCCCAGTTGGCGGGCGTGGTGGTGCCATCGCGGAATTCGGCGACGGTGCGACCGAAGGCGCCCTTTCTAAACGGCGTTTCGATAAAGCGATAGGAGCACTCGGCTACGGCGACCACCAGCAGCACTTGCAAAATGTACTGCCACCAGGGCGTATCGTTGATGTTGGCGACCGGGTTCATGAGCAACAGCAGCGGATAGTGCCACAGGTAGATGCTGTACGAGCGCTTGCCAATCCACACGAGCGGCTCGGCGGACAGCGCGCGGGCAACCATTCCCTGGGGCTGCACGCAGGCGGCAATAACCATGAGCGTGAGGATTGAGCACAGCAGCGTGCCTCCGCGATACTGGAACGGAGTGTAGCCGTTGGTGAGCGCGACCATGGCAGCAAGGCCAACCAGACCCACGACGCCCAGCACATCGATGGATGCGGGCGAGGACCAAAAGCGCACGAGGGCGCTCGGCTGTGCCGGGGCGGTCTCGGCTGATTCGTCGGCCTTCTCGCCAGGCTTGCCCTCGGCGTTCTTGCCGTGCTTGGCGGCGCCAGCCAGGCGATTGAGCCCCAAACGACGAGCGAGACGCACCGGCGCCAGATCGCGATCGGGGATAAAGGCCATCCAGGCGCCCAGCAGCAGCGAGAACACGCGGGTGTCGGTGCCGTAGTACACGCGGCTGGGGTCGGCGGCAGGGTTGTAAAGCACCATCATGGCTAGGGCAGATACCGCGGCAAGGCCCAGAACCACGCGGCGCGTGTTGGGTTTGCTCACATGCATGGATACCATGGCAAACAGCAGTGGCGGCCAAATCAGATAGAACTGTTCTTCGATGGCGAGCGACCAAAAGTGCGTGAGCGGCGAGGGGTCGCCCAGAGCATTGAAGTACGAGACGTTTTGGGCAATCTGCCACCAGTTGTTGAAGAACAGCAGCGACGGCAGGATGTCGGGGCGCATCTTGGTGAGCATCACGTGGTTAAAGATGGTGCACAGTGCGCAGGTCACCACCACGACGGTCACCACGGCGGGGACCAGGCGACGGATGCGGCGGATCCAGAAGCTCTTGAGGTCGATGCGGCCGGTCTTAGCGACTTCGTTGAGCAGCAGGCGTGTGATCAGATAGCCCGAAAGCACAAAGAAGATCGTGACGCCGAGCAGACCGCCCTGTGCCCATGTGAGGTTGAGGTGATAGAGCACCACCGCGACGACGGCAAGCGTGCGCAGGCCGTCAAGGGCAGGGATGTAGCGGGACTTGGGGCGAGCAGGCGTCTGCTCCGCGGCGGGAGTGTTGGCGCGGCCCGCGTTGTTGGCAGAAGCGCGATGAGGGCTCGCGGCGCGTCGCGGCTCGTTGGTACGGCGCTCGCCCTTCACGCGTTCGTGCGGCGCCGGCTCGTTGCCCGTGCGGCGTCGACCGCGCGAGCCCGATTGCGAGAGTTGTTCCATAAAACATCATCCAATGACGAGAATAATCAGCACGCCTTCATTGTAGCTGCCTGCTCCTGTGAATGCTTGCTGCTGGCGCAAGCTCAAGCACGCGTCCACATCAAAGTGAACTAAAGTTATAGGGGGTGCGAGAGCGCACGATCGACGGCCGGCGGTGGGCATAAGGCCCGCAGATGAGGAGGTTTCCATGGCGGATCACAGCATCGTTGCGGTGTTCGGCAGCATGAACATGGACCTTTCGGTGGCGTGCGAGCGCATACCGCGTGCGGGCGAGACCGTCGGCGGCAGCGGGTTTATCACCAACGCCGGCGGCAAGGGCGCCAATCAGGCCGTAGCTGCCGCGCGTATGGGCGCGTGCACGCACATGATCGGCGCGGTCGGTCGCGACGCGTTCGGCGCGTCGCTCGTGGTGGGGCTCCAAGACGCCGGCGTGGACTGTGACTTTGTAGTGCATCGCGATGACGTGGAGACGGGAACGGCGACCATCATTCGCTGCGAGGGCGACAATCGCATCATACTGTCACCGGGCGCCAACCATGCGCTTGCGGGTGCGGACGTTGCCTGCGCGTTGAGGCGTCTGGTGGCCCATGAGCTCGACGGCGACGCCAGCGAGATTGCCCCGACTGCCGGAAGCGTCTTTATCGCCCAGGGCGAATGTGACCTTGCGGCGACGGCCGAGGCGCTTGTTTGCGCTCATGAGCTGGGGTTCTATACGGTCTTTAATCCAGCGCCCGCCTGCGAGCTGCCTGCGGAGGTCTGGCCTGCGGTCGACCTGGCCTGTCCCAACGAGACCGAGTGCCAGGTGCTGACGGGAATCTTGCCCGCGGACGATGCAAGCTGCGTCGCGGCGCTCAACGCCCTGCTCGCTAGGGGTGCCGGAGCTGCGGTCATCACGCTGGGCGGTGCCGGCTCGGTTACGCTCGGCGATGGCGGTGAGCTGCTGCGCATGCCGGCACTTTCGAGTGCGGTAGTCGATACCACGGCCGCCGGCGATACGTTTATCGGCGCGTTGGCGGCGGCTCGCCTAGAGGGCTTGCCGCTCTTTGAGTGCATGGCCGCGGGTGCTCGCGCTTCGGCAGTGACGGTGTCGCGCCTGGGCGCTCAGCAATCGATTCCCACGCGCGCCGAAGTTGAACATTGGTTTGGTTAAACGATAAAGACGGAGAAGCGGAGTAGAACAATGGCAATCAAGAAGCTGATCCTTGATCTGGATATGGGAGTGGACGATGCGATGGCGCTGGCCTATGCCATCGCGAGCCCCGAGGTGGAGCTCGTGGGCATCACCACGTGCTTTGGCAACGTGCGCGTCGAGCAATCGGCGCACAATTGCCTGGCGGTGCTCGATCTGCTGGGTCGCCCCGAGGTTCCGGTGTACCTGGGTGCCGACCGTCCTCTGCAGGCGACTGAGCCCTATACGCCGCCGGCGTCCACCGCGCTCATTCACGGCAAGAACGGCATCGGCGGCGCGAGCGTGCCCGCGTCGCCCTACGAGCCGGTGGGGGCGACCTCGGCCGACGGCAACGCTGCGGTCGATTATCTGATCGATGCCGCGCGCACCTATGGTCCCGATCTGGTCTACGTAGCGACTGGCCCGCTCTCCAACCTGGCGCTCGCCCTGGAGCGCGATGCGGCGGCGATGATGTCCATCGGCCGCGTGGTCGTGATGGGCGGCGCCCTTACCGTGCCCGGTAACGTGAGCGCGGGCGCCGAGGCCAATATGGCGAGCGACCCCGAGGCAGCCGACGCGGTGCTGCGCTCGGGCCGCAAGCTCACTATGGTGGGTCTGGATGTGACGCATCGCGTGGTGCTCACGCGTCGCGACATTGCCGGTTGGACGGGCTCGGGCACCATGGCCGGTTGCGCGTTTGCGAGTATGGTGGAGCACTACATTGGCTCGTACGAGATGAACGCCCCCTACCTGGGTGGCTGCGCGCTGCACGATCCGCTGGCGGTTGCCGTGGCGATTGATCCCACGCTCGTGGGCGCGCTCGGCTGCAACCTGCGTGTTGATCTGCTGGGCGAGTACCGCGGTCGCACCATCTGCGATGAGCGCCGTTTGTCCGATCCGGACAAGAGCGCGCTTGTGGCACTGACCGTGGATGCTTCGCGCTTCCTGTCCGAGTTCAAGACGCGTATGGCCCGTGTCCTTGGCTAAGTTGTCTTTTTGGGACGGGGCTTTTTGACTGGTATGATTGGTGCGACCGTTCGAACCAGCTAAAAGAGCCCCGTCCCAAATTGACTACCGAGAGGATCTGCCATGGAGCGCATCGCGAGCTTTTCCGTTGACCATCTGCTGCTTGAGCCCGGCGTGTATGTGAGCCGCATCGACCGCGATCCGGCGACCGGCGCCGCCGTCACCACCTTTGACCTGCGCCTGACCACGCCCAACAAGGAGCCGGTCATGAACACGGCCGAGTGCCACACCATCGAGCACCTGGGCGCGACGTTCCTTCGCAATCATGCCGAGTGGTCGAGCCGCATTGTCTACTTTGGCCCCATGGGCTGCCGCACGGGCTTTTACCTCGTCGTGTTTGGCGAGGTGACGAGCGAGGAAATCTTGCCGCTCGTCCGCGAGCTGTTTGAGTTTGTCGCCGGCTTCGAGGGCGATGTCCCCGGTGCCGCTCCCGAGGAATGCGGTAACTACCTGGACCAGAACCTCCCCATGGCTAACTGGCTCGCACGCCGTTACCTCGACCGCGACCTGGCCGATATCGACGAGAAGCACCTGCACTATCAGCAGGCGTAAGAGCTTTATCGCCCAAAACGAGCGCATTGGGCGCCTTCGCTTATGCGGGGGCGCCTTTTTGTTGATTGGTCGGGACGAGCGTTCAAAATCGCTCATGTTTGTTCTAGAATGTTCGTATAGTCACATTTACGAACAGGAGTGAACATGCATATCTACTCTGTCAACGATCCCGAGTTCAAATCCTATGGCAACGTTTGGGATGACGTTTCGTCCGAGCTCACGTCGCCCGTGCTCGAGGCGCTCTCTGCCACGCCCATTCCCGAGGGCAGCAAGTACGTAGCAAGTGCGCCGGAGCTCGAGGGCGCCAAGGATGCCGATAAGTTGGGCTTTCTCATGTTTGGTGGCCGTCCCTTCCAGCTCGGCTGGTGCAACGGCCACAACACGCGTCTCAACTGCCTGGAGTACCACCGCGCCAGCGAGTTCAACCTGGGGGCGCGCGACTTTATCCTGCTCGTGGCGCATCGCTGGGAGATCGAGGACGGCAAGCTCGACACCGCGTGCGTCAAGGCGTTCCGCGTGCCGGCGGGTACGGTTGTCGAGGTCTTCAACACCACGCTCCACTACACGCCCTGCATGGTCGACGACGGCGGCTTCCAGGTGATGGTGGCGCTGCCGGCGGGCACCAACGGCCCGCGCCCCGAGGCCGCAACCGACATGCCTGCCGCCGGTGACAGCTACTGCTATTGGAAGGCCGACAAGTGGGTTCTCTGCCATGCTGACAGCCCCAAGGCTGCCGAGGGCGGCTACGTAGGCCTCATCGGCAAAAACCTCGACATCGCCTGCGACTAGAATCTTCTGTCTCGATCTGTAACATCTAGCGGGCTAAATCGTCTCTACCTGTTACAGATCGAGACAAACTGCAGGGGCTGCCCGAAAGATCTCGATCTGTAACACCAGGCCCGGTTTTGACGGCCTAGCTGTTACAGATCGAGACAAACCGCCCCCAACCACCACAAAGGTGCCTGTCCCCATTGCAGTGGCTGCCTAGAGTTGGCTGCGCAGATAGTCGGCCATATATGGAACGGCGAACCGCACGTAC
>DAWBYD010000092.1:0-4460 GCA_052278285.1 Collinsella sp.
ACGAGCCCGATGACCACTTCTCCAAGGGCACGCACTGCGTCGACCTCACCGAGAGCACCATTCAGGCCAACAGCCGCCTGTTCGACAGCATCGACGATGTTCCCCGTCAGGCCTACACCATGGGTACCCAGACCATCATGTATGCCCGCATGATCCTGGTCGTCGCCAACGGCGAGGCCAAGGCTCAGGCCGTGCATGACATGTGCTATGGCCCGGTTACGCCCGAGTGCCCGGCTTCGATCCTGCAGCTGCACACCACCTGCGTTGTCGTTGCCGACGAGGCCGCCCTTTCGCTCTGCGAGTAGCGCGAATCCTGCAGCTCGACATAGCCTTGCCTAAGGCCTCCGCTTTGCGGGGGCCTTTTTGCTATCCCTGTCCGCCCACTTGACCAAAATCTTGCCGCAAGCTTGATGAATGCCGGATGCCCAACAGCTTGATTCATTCCATATCAGATTCTATGCAAAAATGCCACTAAAAGGTCGTAGACGGTAGCGGGTGCTAGGCGAGTTGAATGACATAGCTGAACCTTGTTCATCTGCGTTACACTGCCGCTTAGATGGGACAAGCTGACAAGCTCATTTACCTGCTTAAAGACCGATTAGTCGGGGGATTAATATCAATCGGCCCTCGCTGTACAAAAACTTGCCGCTTTCGTACCAAAAGACAACCTAAAACATAAGGTCGCTCTATTCATAGCGCGGCTTGTATGGTCTTGCGGCTACAGTGTCCATACGGTCGAGTTGAGGAGCGGGCATGGTAAACGATTTGAGCAGTATAGACGAGCTCGAGCTGATGCCGCTGGGCGGAGGCTATATGGTGCGACGCGAACGCTTGATGAATGAGCTTATCGCCAAGGGCCGAAAGGCCGGCATCGTGGTTCTTTATGCGCCCGACGGGTTTGGGAAGACCTCGGTGTTGCTGCAGTACACCCATGAGGTTAAATGCGATCCGACGCGAGGCCCCGTGCGGATTATCGAGGCCGATCGCGCCACTGGGCGCGAGGTGTTTATGCAGCTCGAGGTGGTTACCGAAGAACTCAAAGACAAACCGCACTCCCTTATCGCGATTGATAATGTGCCAAACCTCGGTCAGCACGATACCGAAGACCTCATCGACAGGATTCGCGGCCTGCGCGCTATGGGGATAGGGGTCTTTATCTCCTGCCGTCCTTCAAATCGTCAGCTGATTCATGGGCTGGGCGATTCGGTTAAGATCAATGCGCAGATGCTTAAGGTGCATGCCTATGAGTATTCGGCGTGGGCATCGGCGTTTTCGATCAGCACATCGCTCGACTTTTATCAGCTCACGCAGGGCGTGCCCGAGCTCGTTTCGGCATTGCAGACGGGTCTGTATGGCCAAGGTGACGTAGCCGGTCTGCTCGAAAACGAGATTGTCAACGTATATGGCGCGGCACTTGCCGATCTGGCTTCGCTCGACAATAATGCGCTGTTTTGCGTGGCATGTCTCATGGTTTTGATGGGCGAGGGCAATATCGCAGAACTCGAGGCCTGTGGGGTGAGGCTGTCGATGGTCGACCAGTCCTATTTTGTGCGCGACTACCCGATCTTTGGCTTGGATCCCGCCGAGCGGAGTTTTACGTGTCTGGGCACGGAGGATAACGGACGCTTGCGCTTGCGTAAGTTGGTGGCCGAGGTCCGCCCCGAACTTGTTCCGAGGGCGGCCCGGATTTTGCTTAAGGCGGGCCGATGCGATGCGGCGATGGGCCTGGCGGACGCCTTTTTGGACCGTGAAGCGGTCCTTGAACTTGCTGGGCAGTATGGGGTCGATCTGGCTCTGACGGGGCACGGGGCTGATATCTGCCGAGCGGCGCTGGGCACGATCGATGCCGACGATCCGGCTCCAGAGCCAACGCCTGCCGAAGCGCTTGGCGTATATCTGGCAGCGGTCAGCGTGTCCAATACAAAGCTCGCTCGCTATATGGCATCGGTCGTCGAACGCGGGGGCGAACGGGCGGCCTGCGAAATAGACCCTGTTTCATGGAGGGTGGCCCAGACACTGACGGCTGTTTGCTATGGGGACAACGGGCTTGGGCTTCCTACGAACCT
The DNA here is from genome assembly GCA_052278285.1 of Collinsella sp. GTDB lineage: Bacteria > Actinomycetota > Coriobacteriia > Coriobacteriales > Coriobacteriaceae > Collinsella. Next base: position 2,067 of record DAWBYD010000092.1, read on the forward strand.
GGCCGTGCCAGAAATAGAGACGTCCCATACCGCACTCGATATGTTGTCTGCGCATATCGAGGTCAAACGCTGTCTGACCGAGCGGGGAAATGACGGCGGCGTTCTACAACAGCTCAAAACGAGCAAGGCCTACGACTGCGAGCTCGACATCGCGGGGATTGTTATACGGGCCGATAGCATGCTGGTGGAGCTCTTTGACGGGTCGTTTGCGGGAACCGACGAGCGCGACGACGAGATGACGGTGGTGCGGGAGGCGCTCGACGTACGTGGGCTTAAGGCGATGGCTATCTGGGTGCGCATGGTGTTGGCGGCACGGCGGCTCCTTTCCGGCTTGCCGGTAACCGACGACGCGGCGTTCAACGAGCTCGATCGTTTTGCCGTGCGCATGCGCGACAACCAGATTCAGCTGTTTGGGCTGTTGCTAGAAGGCTGGCAGTCGCTGGCAGAGGGACGGCCGGTTAATGCAAAGTTCCGTGCGGTCCAAGTGCTCAAACTTGCCGAGGAGTCGATTGCGTACATGCGCGATAACGCATTGCTGCTGGAGCGCGCGGCATATCTGCGTAACACCTCGATGGTTTCGGTGCGCGAGGAAGCGGAGTTGCTCGATATAAGCCAGACGCAGGTTGGTGGAGCGGAGGCCTGGACGGTGGCGCTGCATTTGGCCTGTGCGGGCCGAGACAGCGATCTTGCGGCCTGGATGTCCATGAATCGTGCGGGGATTCTAGAGCCATCGTATCGGCTCTTTGCGCGCCTTGCCATGCATTGTCTGGGCGAGCCGGCGGGCAGGATACGCAAGAAGCTTCCCGTGCGCGAGCTGTCGCGGTACTCGCTGCGCGACGATTTGGAAGGAGAGGGCGAGCGCCTGTTCCAGGCCGGCGAGGTTGAAGCCGTTGATACCATCGACCATATCGAGATTCGCATGTTTGGTGCGTTTCGCGCCGAGCGCGATGGGTTTCCCATCACGGACAAAATGTGGCGTCGCAAGAAGGCGGCGACGCTTGCCGAGCGGCTTGCGCTGGGCATGGATGCGCTCGTCGATCGTGAGACGCTGGCCATGGAGCTGTGGCCCCATGCCGAGTTTAATAGCGCCCGCAACAACCTGTACTCGACGATATCGCGCTTGCGGTCGGCTTTGGGACCGACGCCGGATGGCAAGTCGTGCGTGCTCATCCAAAATGAATGCATTGGGCTCAACGGCGACTACGTCAAGACCGATGTACGGCTGTTTGACCAGATAAGCCGCGAGGTTTTGGGAAATCGCACGGGTGCGCGCGGGCCCCATTTAGTTGAGCTGTGCCTTAAGATTGAGCAGCTTTATGCCGGACCGCTGTATGTTCCCAATGGCTGTAATCCCACCTACTTTTTGCGCATGCGGCGCATTATGCAGTCAAAGTACATCGATTGCATGATTAAGGGAGCAAATGCCGCTCTAGAAGAAAACGATCTGCAGTCGGCGATTTGGCTGGCGGAGTCGGGGCTTCGACAGGAAACGGCGCGTGAGGATATGGTGCGCTGCGCCATGCGCGTCTACAGTGCGGCGGGGCGGCGGCGCGATATCGTCGAGCTGTACAGCGGGCATATGCACCACCTGAGGGAGCAGGTCAATGGCGTGCCCGAGCCCGAGACGCGGCGTCTATACGAGCGCTTGGTGGAGGGGCGGCTCAATCGCGTGCTGGTCGAGCGATAAAAAACGGGCGCCCGAAGTACTTGGGCACCCGTAAGCTTGCTATGTGTTGGATCGCCGGATTATTGGCTCTTAGACGAGCTTGATCTTCTCGATGTCCTTGCGCGAGGACTCGCGATACAGTGAGAACTTGCGGCCGATGACCTGGACGACCTCGGCGTGGCAACGCTCGGCGAGCTCCTCGGCGGCCTCGCGGGCGGAAAGGCTGGAGCCATCGAGCACGGAGCACTTAACGAGCTCGTGCTTCTCCAGGTAGGCGACCGTCTGCTCGACGGTGCCCTCGTTGACATCGGACTTACCGATGATGATGGCGGGGTTGAGGTGATGGGCCATGCTACGAAGCTGCTTGACCTGTGCTCCTGTCAGTGCCATGGGTTCTCGCTTTCTATGTATGGGGCGACCCACGATGGGGCCTTAATCTACGTGAGCTGTCCCACGATAGCGCAGGAACGGCGCGGTGTGGAGCGCGTTTGCCCAGTTCAAAAAGAATGCGGATGCCGAGTGAGTGGGCGGTGCGGGCTGCGAACAGACTACGAGCGGGGTGCAGAGACCGGCTCCCATGCAATAAACGCCCAACGGACCTTGCGGACGTGGTCGAGTATATAGCGTCCCTGTGGCATGCCCTTGGAGCCCGGCTCGCCGGCATGGGGGTTCTCAATCATGTGCTGGGCGATGTAGTCGAGCAGACGGTCGACCTTATCCTCGTTGCC
>DAWBYD010000093.1:0-2685 GCA_052278285.1 Collinsella sp.
ATCCTGCCCCGTGCCGAGGTCGCAGCCGAGCGCGTAGATGAGGTCCTAACCTGCCCCACGAGCATCAACGACCCCGCCTCGCCCAAACTGCCCGCTGCCAGCGCGCCGCGCGGCGAGCTCACCTTCCGTGACGTGAGCTTCCAGTATCCCGATGCCCGCGCCGACGTCATTAGCGGCGTAAACTTCACCACGCACGCCGGCCAGATGCTCGGCATCATTGGTTCCACGGGCTCGGGCAAGTCCACGCTCGTGCAGCTGATTCCGCGCCTGTACGACGTCACGGGCGGCAGCATTTCGCTCGACGGCATCGACGTGCGCGACATGACCCTTTCCGAGCTGCGCCGCCGCATCGGTTATATTCCGCAGCAGGGTCGTCTGTTCTCGGGTACCGTCGAGAGCAACCTCAAGTTTGCCGGCGACATGGTGAGTGACGAGGATATGCGCCAGGCAGCACGCGTCGCCCAGGCGGAAGACTTTATCGCCGAGCGCGAGGGCGGCTACGACTCCCCCATCAGCCAGGGCGGCTCCAATGTCTCGGGCGGTCAGCGCCAACGCCTGGCCATCGCCCGCGCATTGGCCAAAAAGCCCGAGGTCGTGGTGTTCGATGACTCGTTTAGCGCCCTCGACTACAAGACCGACGCGCGCCTGCGCGAGGAGCTGGCAAAAAACGTTACCGACGCCGCACTCGTGGTCGTAGCCCAGCGCATCGCGACCATCATGCACGCCGACCAGATCATCGTGCTCGCCGACGGCCACGTAGTGGGCACCGGCACGCACGAGGAGCTGCTGCGCAGCTGCCCGGCGTACCTGGAGATCGCACAGTCGCAGCTTTCCGCCGAGGAGCTGGGGCTTACCCAAAAAGAAATTGCAGCCGTCATGGAAGGAGGCGAGCGCTAATGGCAGACGAGACCAAGACTCAGATTCCCAAGCCCACCCGCCAGCGTGGTCCCATGGGCCGCATGGGTGGCATGCGCCGCGGCGAAAAGGCCAAGGACTTTAAGGGCACCATGAGGCAGCTGCTCGGCTATATCGGCCAGCACAAGATTGCCGTGTTTGCCGCCGTCGCCTTTGCCGTGTGCTCGGTCATCTTTAACATTGTGGGACCCAAGGTGCTCGGCCAGGTTACGACCAAGCTGTTCGAAGGCCTGGTCGCAAAGGTCAACGGTACCGGCGACGTTGACTTTGACTGGATCGCCAAGACGCTCGGCTTTTTGCTCTGCCTGTATCTGGCGAGCTCTGTCTGCAGCCTCATCCAGGGCTGGCTCATGACCGGCGTCACGCAAAAGATCTGCTACCGCATGCGCAAGGAAATCGCCGCCAAGATTGCCGTCGTGCCGATGAGTTACTTCAACGGCCACAGCAAGGGAGACGTACTCAGCCGCATCACCAACGACGTCGATACGCTGGGTCAGTCGCTCAACCAGAGCGTGACGCAGCTCATCACGTCGGTGACGCAGATTATCGGCGTGCTCGTCATGATGCTTTCGATCAGCCTACCGCTTACCGGCGTCACCGTGCTCACGCTGCCGGCCGCCGCGATTATCTTGACCGTGATGATTCACTTCTCGCAGCCGTACTTCCGCGAGCAACAGCAGGTTCTGGGCGCCGTCAACGGCATTATCGAGGAGGACTTTGCCGGCCAGAACGTCATTCAGGTGTTCGACCGCGCCGAGGCCTCGATCGAGGAGTTCGACCGCCAAAACGACCGTCTCTTTATTAGTGGCTGGCGCTCGCAGTTCCTGTCGGGTCTGATGATGCCGCTTATGAGCTTGGTGGGCAACATGGGCTACGTGGGCGTCGTCGTGGTGGGTGCACAGCTCGCGCTGACCGGCAATGCCACGCCCGGCGACATTCAGAGCTTTATCCAGTACGTTCGCAACTTTACGCAACCCGTGCAGCAGCTGGGCAACGTGAGCAACACGATGCAGTCGATGGCAGCTGCCACCGAGCGTGTGTTTGAGTTCCTGGCCGCGCCCGAGGAGGAGCAGAAGGCCGACGCGCAGATTCCCGAGAAGCGCCCCGGCCACGTGGAGTTTGACCATGTCAAGTTTGGCTACACGCCCGACAAGACCATCATCCACGACTTTAGCTGCGAGGCGCAGCCCGGCCAGACCATCGCCATCGTCGGCCCCACCGGCGCCGGCAAGACCACGCTCATTAAGCTGCTGCAGCGCTTTTACGACGTGGACGGCGGTTCGCTGCGCGTCGAAGGCGTCGACGTGCGCGACTGGGACCGCGCGGCGCTGCGCGGCGAGTTTGCCATGGTGCTGCAGGACACCTGGCTGTTTAACGGCACCATCCGCGAGAACATCCGCTACGGACGCCCCGATGCGACCGACGCCGAGGTCGAGGCCGCCGCACGCGCCGCACGCTGCGACCACTTTATCCATACGCTCGCCGGTGGCTACGACTTTATGATCAACGAGGAGGGCACTAACCTGTCGCAGGGTCAGCGCCAGCTCGTGACCATCGCCCGTGCCATTTTGGCCGACCGCCCGGCGCTGATTCTAGACGAGGCGACTTCCAACGTGGACACCCGCACCGAGGAGCTCATTCAGCGCGCCATGGATGCGCTGATGCAAGGCCGTACAAGCTTTGTCATCGCGCACCGCCTGTCCACGATCCGTAACGCCGACGTGATCTTGGTGATCCGCGACGGCGACATCGTCGAGAAGGGCACACACG
>DAWBYD010000094.1:0-2506 GCA_052278285.1 Collinsella sp.
CACGCGCACGGCGGAGTCGGTGGTGTTGACGCCCTGACCGCCCGGGCCGCTCGCGTGGTACACGTCCACGCGGATGTCATCGGGACTGATCTCGATGTCGATATCATCGGGTAGCACGGGGATGACCTCGACGCCGGCAAACGTGGTCTGGCGGCGCTTCTTGTCGTCGGTGGGGCTAATGCGAACCAAGCGGTGGACGCCGGCCTCGGCGCGCAGCATGCCAAATGCGTCCTTGCCCTCGACGGTAAATGTCGCGCGGTCAATGCCGATGACCTCGGCCGCGGGACAGTCGTTGATGGTGACCTTCCAGCCGCGACGCTGGCAGTACTTCATGTACATCTTAAAGAGCATGAAGGTCCAGTCCTGGGCCTCCAGACCACCCTGTCCGGGCTTGATGGTCACAATGGCATCGCCGTGATCGAACTCACCGGTAAACCAGCTCGAAAGCTCAAGCTCATCGATGGCCCGGGCCAGGCGCTCAGCCGTGGCTGTAGCCTCCTCGCGAAGGGCGACGGCGTCGGGGTCATCCCCCATCTCCTCGGCAAGCTCCAGCGCAGCGCGGGCATCGGAAAGCTCGCCGCGCGCGGTGTCCACGGCAGCGATATCTTCCTTGGTACGCGCGATCTCCTCCATGGTGGCACGGGCGGCGTCGGCGTCATCCCAAAAGCCAGGGGCAACACTTTTGGCCTCGAGCTCGGTCACGCGCGTGCGCTTTTCGTCCAGGTGGAGATACGACTCGACCTCACCGAGCCGGTCCGCGAACGCGTCCAGCTCGGCGGGCGTTACCTCTAAAGCCTCAGCCATTAACGATTCCTGCCGTGGCAGTACTTAAACTTCTTGCCGCTACCGCAGGGGCACGGGTCGTTGCGGCCCACGTTGACGTACGGATCGTCGCTCTCGGACTTGCGATAGGTGGTCACCTTGCCACCGTTGTTGACGGCAGCCGGACCACCCTGGACAGCCGTGCGGGCCTGCACCTGCGCCTGCTTGCGCAGCACCGAGTCGCCGTTGTCACCATCGACCTCGGCAGGACCGGAGAAGCGCGCACCCTCGAGCGCGGGCTCCTCCTTGTGCTCCACGGCACGCGGGGCAGCCTTGATCTCGATGCGCAGAACCGTGCGCAGGTAATCCTCATACATGGTATCGACGAGTATCTGGAACGCGCCGTAGGCCTCGGTCTTGTACTCAACCAGCGGGTCGCGCTGGCCAAAGCCGCGCAGGCCGATGCCGGTCTTGAGGTAGTCCATCTCCTGCAGGTAGTTCATCCAGCGGGTATCGATGACGCGCAGCATGACCTGGGTGTTGAGCTCGCGCATCAGGTCCTCGCCCAAGCGCTCGGCCTTCATGTTGTAGCACTTCTCTACGTAAGCCAGGACATCGGCAGCCAGGGCCTCATAATCCTCGTCGGGGAACTTCGGCGTATCGATGTGGCCGGTGAGCTCCACAACCCACTTGCGCAGGCCCTCCAGGTCGCGCTCACCATCGTGACTGTCCTTGGTGCAGAACTCCTGCACGCAACGGTAGACGGTATCGTGCATGACCTCGGTGATGTGGTCGGTCAGGTCCTTGCCGTCCAGAATCTTATTGCGCTCGGCGTAGATGACCTGGCGCTGCTTGTTCATGACGTCGTCGTACTCAAGGACGCTCTTACGCATGGAGAAGTTGATGCTCTCGACCTTGTGCTGGGCGCTCTCGACGGCCTTGGAGATGATCTTGTGCTGGATGGGCATGTCGTCGCCCATGTCGGCCGTGACCATCATCTTGGAGACGCGGTCCATCTTGTCGCCGCCGAACAGGCGCATGAGGTCGTCCTCGAGCGACAAGTAGACCTGGGTCTCGCCCGGATCGCCCTGACGGCCGGAACGGCCACGCAGCTGGTTGTCGATACGGCGGGACTCATGGCGCTCGGTGCCGATAACGGTCCGGCCGCCGGCGGCAAGCACGCGCTCGCGCTCGGCCTTGCAGGTCTCCTTTGCCTCGGCGTTAAACTGCTCGAGCTGCTCGGGCGTCACGTCCTCCATGGTTAGTCCCTCGTACTCAAGGCGCTCGCGCACCAGCTCGTCGGGGTTGCCGCCCAGCAGGATGTCGGTACCACGACCGGCCATGTTAGTAGCGATGGTCACGGCGCCGTAGCGTCCGGCCTGGGCAACGATATGAGCCTCGCGCTCGTGATGCTTGGAGTTGAGGACCTCGTGTGCGATGCCGCGCTTGGTGAGGGCGGCAGACAGCTTCTCGGAGCTCTCGATGGAGACGGTGCCCACCAGGACCGGCTGGCCCTTGGCGTGACGACGCTCAACGTCGTCGGCAACGGCGTTGTATTTAGCCTGAATGGTGCGGTACACCAGGTCCTCGTGGTCCACGCGCTGCACGGGCTTGTTGGAGGGGATGACCTCGACGGGCAGCTTGTAGATCTCGCGGAACTCGGCATCCTCGGTAAGTGCCGTGCCGGTCATGCCGGAGAGCTTGTCATACAGACGGAAGTAGTTCTGCAGGGTGATGGTGGCGA
>DAWBYD010000095.1:0-4286 GCA_052278285.1 Collinsella sp.
CAAGAAGCCCTCGCCACACGAAGTGCGCAGCGAGGGCTTCTTGCATGTCCGAGGACGCGCCGGGAGGGAACTTGCTCTCCGCCCGGGCAGGTAAGACGAATTACGCGACGGTGTAAACCCAGTTGTGCTTATCCTCAACAGCACCAGACTGGATGCCCGTCAGGGTCTCGCGGAGCTTCTTCATCACAGGACCGATCTCGGTGTAGCCAGCCGGGAAGGTCACAGTCTCGTCGGCACCGTAGACCTTGTTGTCGATCTCGCCGACCGGGGAGATAACGGCAGCGGTGCCGCACAAACCGCACTCAACAAAGGTGCCGGCCTTGACCTCGGCCCACTCGACGGGACGCTGGTCGACGGTCATGCCCAGGTCCTCAGCGACCTGAACGAGCGAACGACGGGTGATGGAGGGAAGAATAGAGTCGGTGTGCGACTGCGGAACGACGAGCGTGCCGTCCTCCTTCACGAACAGGACGTTGGCGCCACCGGTCTCCTCGACATAGGTGCGGGACTCGGAGTCGAGATACAGGTTCTCGGCATAGCCCTCGCGGTGAGCCTCCATCGTGGGCTTCAGGGACATGGCGTAGTTGAGGCCGGCCTTGATGTTGCCGGTGCCGTGCGGTGCGGCGCGGTCGTACTCGGAAACGCGCAGCTTGACAGGCTTGAGGCCACCCTTAAAGTACGGACCGACCGGGGTCACGAGAATGCGGAACGTGTACTCAGGAGCGGGAGCCACGCCGATTACGTCACCGGAGCCGATCATAAACGGACGCACATACAGGGTTGCACCGGAGCCGAAAGGCGGAACCCAGGCGGCGTTGGCAGAGACGACCTGCTTGACGGCCTCGACAAACTTGTCCTTGGGGAACGGGGGCATCTCGAGGCGCTGCGCGGAGTTATACATACGCTCGGCGTTCATGTCGGGACGGAAGCAGACGATGCTGCCGTCCTCGGCGGTGTAGGCCTTCAGGCCCTCAAAGACCTCCTGGCAGTAATGGAAGATGCCGCCGCACTCGGAGACGTGCAGGGTGTGGTCAGTGGTCAGGCCGCCCTCGTCCCACTCACCGTCCTTCCAATGGGCCTCGTAGCTGTAATCGGTCTTCATGTAGCCAAAGCCGAGGCTACCCCAATCGATATCCTTCTTCTCGACAGTCATATGTCGCTCCTTACATACACGGTTGCATACTCGCGAACCCGCACGCAAGGACCAAAGCCGGCCGCGTCGCAACGTCGCATACCCGGAAGCGTAGAGCCGGGCAGGACACGCGGGCAGCATCAAAGCCGATGGCGCGTCGATTCGCATGCAGGTGATTGTACTCCCCGCACGCCTTGGATAAAACGCTTTTCTTTAACTAAGTAAAGTATTTTCATTTGCCTTCAACACAAAAGGCCCGCCATCGAATCCGATGACGGGCCTTGGAATTAACGTCCGAAAACAAGCTCGGACTAGGCGTTCTTTTTACCGAGCTTAGCCTTAACCAGACCGACCACGGTCGGGATGATCGACACGGCGACAATGCCGATGATCAGCAGCTCAAAGTGCTCCTGCACAAACGGAATGCCACCAAAGAAGTAACCCAGCAGCGTAAAGACCGTCGACCAGGTAATGCCACCCAGCACGTTAAAGACGACAAAGTTGCGCCAGTGCATGCCGCCCATGCCGGCGATAAAAGGCACAAAGGTGCGGATGAACGGGAAGAAGCGGCCGAGGAAGATGGCCAGATGGCCCCACTTGTCCAAGAAATCCTCGGACTTTTTGATGCGCTCGGGCGTCATGGCCTTTACCTTGCCCGAGGCGATGATCTTGCGGCCAAAGAAGTGGCCAATCATAAAGTTGCACTGATCGCCCAGGATGGCTGCGGCCCATGCGGTGGCCAGAAGCGCCACGATGTTAAAGCCGCCATTATGGGCAAAGAAGCCCGAGGCAAACAGCAGCGAGTCGCCGGGAAGGAACGGGAAGAACACCACGCCCGGCTCGATAAAGATGATTAGGAACACGCAGCCGTAGGCCATAAGCGGGCCGGCGGCGATCCAGCTGGCGATCGCGGTGCGCGGGTCCTTAAGCAGCTCGGCGATAAAATTGATGAAACCCATGAAGTAAAACCTCTCAGTTGTGGGCGCGGACACGTCCAAGTTGACCAGTATACGGTTGCGGCGTCCCCTCGTGCGCAACCCCACAAAAGCATGACTCCATTACCAGCAAGTTTGCATAACTGACACTTGTCGCCCAAAGCAAAGCAAGATCGCCCTTCCTAATCCCTAGCGAATCGCTATACTTTATTGAATCGCATTGTCACGGCGCTAAGGGAGGGCGGCCGGTGAGCTTTATCAACACCATTCGAGAGGACATCAAGACCGTCCAGGCGCAAGACCCCGCTGCGCAAAACGGTCTGGTCATCTTCCTTTCCTACCCCGGCTTGCACGCCAAGTGGAACCACGTGCCCGAGCACTGGCTGTGGGAACACGGCCATCGATCGCTTGCCCGTGTGCTCTCGCAAATCACCCGCCACATCACCGGCGTCGAGATTCATCCCGCCGCGCAGATCGGCAAGCACTTCTTTATCGACCACGCCATGGGCGTCGTTATTGGCGAGACTGCCATCGTGGGCGACAACTGTGTGCTCTACCAGGGCGTCACGCTCGGCGGCACCGGCAACGAGACCGGCAAGCGCCACCCCACCCTGGGCAACAATGTCACGGTGGGCACGGGCGCCAAGGTGCTTGGCAACATCCACATCGGCAACAACGTCAAAATCGGCGGCAACTCGGTCGTCGTCAAGGACGTGCCCGACAACTGCACCGTCGTGGGCGTGCCCGGGCGCATCATCAAGCGCAACGGCTGCCGCGTGTTCGAGGAGAGCTTCGACGCCAAGCAGCATCGCGAGTACATGCCCGACGATGCCGCCGAGCAGAGCGCCCTCAACCGTCAGGGCATCACCGAAAACGCCCGTCGCGTCAAGGAACTCGAGCAAGAGGTGGCCGAGCTCAAAGCCCTCGTCGCCAAGCTCGTGGACGAGCGCTAGAAGCGGACGGCCACCGACATCATTGACGCCATCACAAAAGGCGCGCCAGGGAATCCGCCCCCGGCGCGCCTTCTTTTCGATGTGACATGCGGGGCTGCCCCTTTGTCACCTTATGCGAACTGGCTTAGGTAGAGGTCGGCATAAGCGCCCTCGGCAGCCAGCAGTTCCTTGTGCGTACCCTGCTCGATGATATTGCCGTGATCCATGACCAGGATGAGGTCGGCATCGACGATCGTCGACAGACGATGCGCGATCACAAAGCTCGTGCGCCCGCGCATGAGCGCATCCATGGCACGGCCGATGGCGAGCTCGGTGCGCGTGTCCACGCTCGACGTCGCCTCGTCCAGGATGAGGATCGCCGGGTTGTTGAGCAGCACGCGCGCGATGGTCAGCAGCTGACGTTGGCCCTGGCTGATGCTCTCGGCATCGTTAGCCACACGCGTGTCGTAGCCCTGCGGCATAGTGCGCACAAAGAAGTCGACCTGAGCGGCACGCGCGGCCGCGACAATCTCCTCGCGCGTCGCCTCGGGACAGCCATAGGCGATGTTCTCGGCAATGGTGCCATCGAACAGCCAGGCGTCCTGCAACACCATGCCAAACTGCTGGCGCAGCTCGCCGCGGTCCATGCGGCTCGTGTCCACACCGTCGAGGGTAATGCGGCCACCGTCGATCTCGTAGAAGCGCATGAGCAGATTGATGAGCGTGGTCTTGCCCGCGCCCGTGGTTCCCACCACCGCGATCTTTTGGCCCGGTTCGGCGGTAAACGACACGTCTCGCATAAGCGGCTTGTCGGGCGCATAGCCAAAGCGCACGTGCTCAAAAGCGACGCGGCCCTCCACCTTGCCCGGCAGCTTGGCGGCGACCGCCGGCAACGGATCGGCCTCCATCTCGGACTCGTCGAGCAGGTCGAACACGCGTTCTGCGCTCGCCAGCGCGCTCTGCAGCGAGTTAAAGGTAAACGACAGCTGCGTCATGGGCTCGGACGCCTCGTAGATAAACTGGAAGAACGCCTGGAACACGCCGACGGTCATATGCCCGGCAACCAACATGCTGCAGCCCACAAGCGCAATCACGATCTGCGCCAAGCGGCCGATAAAGCGCACCGCGGGACCGACGGCGTTAATCATAAAGTCCGCCTTGGTGCTCACGCGCGCCAGCTCCTTCGAAGCCTCGTGTACCTCGGCAGAGCTCTGGCGCTCGCGGTTAAACGCACGGATCACCAGACGGCCCGAGTAGCCTTCCTCGCCCGCGCTCGTAATCTTGGCC
>DAWBYD010000096.1:0-1822 GCA_052278285.1 Collinsella sp.
GTGGAGTGACCGGTCTTCTCCTTGAGCTCGATGACCTGTTCCATGGTCATATCGGGGGTCAGCGTGGAATCGGACTGAACGAAGCCAGCCTTGTGATCCTTGACGGCCTTGACCATAGCGGCCTCGGACTCGGCGCTCTGGGAACCATAGATGAAGGACAGACCACCCTCGGTAGCGAGCGCGACACCCATGTCGACGCCCGAGACGGACTGCATGATGGCGGAAACCATGGGGATGTTCAGGGTGATTGCCGGCTTCTCACCGCGCTTAAAGCGGGTCAGCGGCGTCTTAAGAGAGACGTTGTTGGGGATGCACTGCGAGGACGAGTAACCAGGGACCAGCAGATACTCCGAAAACGTGTGGGACTCACCGGGAAAGAACGTAGCCATGTTTCTCCTTTTTCCATGCGACCGGTCGGCTGCAGGCCTCGTAGGACCCAGCCCAACCTTGGGCGCCCAATACTGGGGAAGTATCTTAACGCACTTTGACTGCTACAATGCATGATTTAAGAAGAGCACACGAGGGTTTGACGCAGGCTTTGCGTTTGCCCAGCAAACACTTTAGCGGGAAGACGTGAAGCGTATGAAGTACAAGACGACGGCAAAGTTGGTCATTCAAGCGTGCGACAAAGATCTGCCGGGCGTGTTCGGCCACGGCTGCGTCTTGCTGCTGCAAGGCATCGCCCGCGAGCACTCGCTCAACCGTGCCGCAAAGAGCATGGGCATGGCGTATTCCAAAGCGTGGCGTATTGTAAACGAGGCCGAAGGACAGCTGGGCTGCAAGCTCATCGAGCGCGACGGCGCCCGCGGATCACCACTCACCCCCGCCGGCGAGCGAGCCATAGCGGTCTACGAGGAGCTGCAGGCCGACATCAACAACGTCATCGCCACCAAAGCCAACGACCTCATCGCCAGCATCAAAAAGTAGCTAATTTGGGACGGGGCTTTTTTAGCTGCACAACCCCTTCTCATAAGTTGCGGTGAAATAGAGACTGTTTATGCCGATAAAGCCGTAAACCAATCCCTATTTCACCGCAACTTATGGAGTTGAGGATGATTTAGCTAGTTGCGAAGGGCGTTGTCTAGGGTGGACGCTACTACCAGAGGATTGTCGGTGCCGGCGAAGAGGCGAATGGTGTTCCCCTGCTTGCCGCGTGGAGCCGAAAGGCGCGTCGTTGCGCCGCCGGCGGGCGATGTGCGAAACTCCCCCGGCAAAGCGTCGAACAGCTCTCCCGCGCTGCATTCGATAAGGTCAAATTCAACTGCCGGGCCAAAGCCGTGCTCGAGGATTCCCGTTGCAACCGCATGGTCGGGATGCGAATTCAACCCGGGATAGTACACATTGCGCACCATCTCGTTGGCGGCCAGATACTCTGCCAGCGCACGGGCGCGATCGAAGTGCGCCTGCATACGGGCGTCGAGCGAGGAAAGCCCGCGCTCCAGCACGTCGGCCTCCTCGGCAGAAAGGTCGAGTGCCAAAACACCGAAGTCTGCAAACAATGCATGCGCGCACTCGGCAGCGGCATCCACACGATGGCGCTTGAGCTGCGAGCGTGCCACCGAGGCGGCCACGAGCTTGCGCGCGGCCTCGCCGGCACACGCACGGTCGAGTGCCTCGAGCGACAGTACGGCACCCAAACGCAAAGGATCGCAGCCAAAGACGCTTGCCACGGTGTTATCCACCACGAGTAGCGCATGGGCCTCACGCGCCGCCCGACCCAGCGCACGCAGATCGGGCACACGCAGGCCAAAGCCACCGATTGAGTTCACAAACCACCACAGGTGCGGCCCCTCAACATCAAACGAAGCATCAACGCCCTCGG
>DAWBYD010000097.1:0-3658 GCA_052278285.1 Collinsella sp.
CGGCCCGTGTTGTGCGCCGCCCTTATCACGGAGGTTTCCATGTCCAACCAGGGCAAGAAGGTCAAGACTCATTATCGCGGCACGCTCGACGACGGCACGCAGTTCGATAGCTCCTACGATCGCGGTGAGCCGCTGGAGTTCACCTGCGGCGCCGGCCAGATGATCAAGGGCTTCGACGCCGCTGTTGTCGACATGCAGGTGGGTGAGAAGAAGACCGTGCACATTCCTGCTGCCGATGCCTACGGCGAGCACAATCCCGAGATGGTTCTGACCTTCCCGGCCGAACAGGTTCCCAACATCGAGCAGATTGAGAAGGGCATGAAGCTCTTCTTGTCCACGCCGAGCGGTATGCCCGTCCCCGCCGTGGTCATCGATGTAACGCCCGAGGCCGTGACGCTCGACGCCAACCACGAGCTGGCCGGTAAGGACCTCAACTTTGATATCGAGCTCGTCGAGGTCGAGGGTTAGAGTATGCCTGAACGCTTGGTTTCGACGACATGCTTGGGAAATCTCAACGATCCGTCCTATGAACTCCTGCTTCGCCGGAAGTTGGGCGGCGTCTTTGAAGTTGACGATCTGCTGCTCGATTGGGACCAGGCTGATGTATACGCGTTTGTGGGCGTGACGGAGCTGGGGCGCACGGTCGATGTTCGGCTGGATACTGCCGACGGCGGTCGTCTTGCCGACGGCGACGTGCTCGCCATTGACCGTTCGGGCATGGTGCCCGTGGCGGTTGTCGTGCGCTTGCGCAGCGCCGAGGTTTATTTGGTCGAAGTTGACCGCATGGACCCGATTGCGCTCGCGCATTCGTGCTGGGAGATCGGCAACATGCATGCGCCGCTCTTCCGGGGCGACTCGGACGAGCATACTGTGCGCATGTATACGCCGGTGCAGCCTGTTTTGGGCCGCATGCTCCGGGGTGTCGAGGGTGTTCGGCTCTCGCTGGTTACCCGTGAACTCGATGCGGACCGGCGCTTTGCGTCGAGTGCGGCGGAGGTCGTCGTGAGCATGGCTCCCGACTTTACCATCGTAAAAAAGGCGCGCGGCTAAGCGCGCGTATGCGCAAGACGGGCTTTGAGGGGCGACCGATCAAGGTCCGTCTTGCTGTTGATATGAGGCTTTGGGGGAAGCATATGGGTCTTGAGGGAATCAAACTGATTGCATGCGATTTGGACGGCACGTTGCTGCATCCGGGGGAGCGCGAGCTGCGTTCCGAGGCCTTTGAGCTTATCGATGAGCTGCATCGTCGTGGTATCGTGTTTATGCCGGCGAGTGGCCGTCAATATGCGAGCTTGCGCTACCTGTTTGCCCCGGTGGCCGATGAGCTCGCCTATGTATGCGAAAACGGAACCCTGGTGATGAGCGAGGGGCGTGCCGTCGTCAAGCGTTCCATGGAGCGTAGCCTTGCTATGGTTATCGCGAATACCGTGGTTGCGTATCCCCATACCGACATGACCCTTTCGTGTGAGGGGCACATCTACACCATGAGCGGCAACGATGCGTTCGTCGACCATTTGCGCTATGTGGTCCACTGCGATGTGGCGGTGGTCGACCGTCCCGAGGACATCGACGAGGATGTCATTAAGATTGGCTTCCAGACGCCCGAGGTGGATTATCCGGCGGCCCGGGAGTATTTCGAGCGCCTCTTTGGCGACCGTGTCGATGTGATGACGTCAGGAACCGCATGGACGGACCTTATCGGTTTCGGTTCGGGCAAGGGCTCCGCGCTTGTCGATTACGGTCGTGTCCTGGGGATTTCGCCCGATGAGATGATGGCATTTGGCGACAATGAGAACGATCGCGACATGCTCAACGTCGTGGGCCATCCCTATCTGATGGAGAGCTGCAACCCCACCATGCGCGGTATCAACGATCGCGTCCGTTACGTGCACACGGTCGAAGAAGAACTGCACCGCCTGCTCGCCGAGTAGGTTTTCGGGACATGCCTAGAAATGTACTGTTTGCTGCAAAGCGCGGAAAGGTGGATTTTAAGGCATGTCCCGAACATCTACCGGCAGTCGGGGCAGAGACCCTCGAAGATGGTGTAGTGCGACGTGACGTGCCAGCCGATTTGCTCGGACGCTTTGGCGTCGAGCTGGGCATCGAAGGGGAGCGGTACGTCGATGACGCGGCTGCACGAGGTGCAGATGATATGCGCATGCGGCTCGATCGTGCGATCGAAGCGGCTGCCGCCCGGCGTCTTGATGGAGAGGATCTCGCCGGCGTCGGCCAAGAGATTGAGATTGCGGTAGACCGTACCGCGGCTGATTTTGTCATCCTGCGCGCGCACGGCGTTGTAGATTTCGTCGGCGGTGGGATGGTTATAGCTTTGGCGCACGGCGTCAAGAACCAGCTTTCGCTGCCTGGTATTCCTTCTTTGCACCGCCATGCGCCTCGCCTCTTTTCTATCAACGGTCGTAGGTAAATGATACCGTATTTAGCACACAATACTAATAATGAGGACTGAAACCGTCTTCATTGGCAAGTGGGGCTCGGGCCTGAGCGTCTATGAGGCGAAAACGCGTTCCCATGCGCTCGTAGGAGGCATGAAGCGCCTCGAGATGAGATAGGATATTTGCCGGAGCTCCCTGTATCTCCATCTCGACTGAGCCGTCTTCCATGTTACGCACCCAGCCGGTGAGTGCGCGTGCCTGCGCGAGGTTGGTGTTGGTAAAGCGAAAACCAACGCCTTGGACTTGCCCCTCCCAGCGCAGGAAATAGCGCAGGGGAGTGTCTTGAGTGGCCTCGTCGCTTGCGAGCACAGTAAGCCTGCGGCGCAGCTCGAGCTCGACGTTTGATGGTTTTTGAGGCTCTCGACTGCCGCCGGTGACGCTGGAGAAGAACGTATCGAAGAGGCCCATCGCTATGCCTGCTTGCCTGCGTCGGCCGGGAAGGTAATGCCGGCCTGCTGGCGCACGGCATCCATGATGCGTAGTGAGACGAGTGTGACATCGCGGTAGTGGCCAAGCTCGTGGCGTCCCGCCGGGGTCTCCCAAATCTCTTCCTTGACGTTATCGATGCCGCCGATGGCGGTGATGAAGTCTGTGAGTTCGTATTCCATAGTGTTGCTCGATTTGGGCAGGTCGAGCACGCGGCCGTTGTCGCCCTGTTCGCGCGGCGCCTCGGTCGCCGAGCCGCGTACGACGTCGCCGCGATAGTCGATGCGGACGTTGCGGGGCGTGGACAGATGGTCGATCTGGATAGTGCCACGCTCGCCTTCGATCTGCGAGGGCAGCAGGTCATTCGTAATTTTGGAGTGCGCGAGCTCGACGGAGATACGGCCACCGCCGTAGCTGGCGAGGATGGAACCGCAGCCGTCGATGGGGCCGTGCGTGAGCTGTCGCGTGGTGGGATCGAGCAGGGTGGTCATGCTCGTAAGGCCGGAGGGCATGCCGAAAATCTCGACCATGGGCTCGACGGTGTAGACGCCAATATCCATGAGGGAACCCGAGGCCATATTGCAGTCGAAGATATTGGTGGCGCGTCCCGCGAGAATCTCGTTGTAGCGCGAGGAATATTTTCCAAAGCGCAATGAGGCGCGGCGGATGGGGGCGATCTCACCCAGGGCGTCCTCGATGGCGTGGAAGGCGGGATCGTGGAGGGGACGCATGGCCTCGAGGGCCACGACACCTGCTGCCTCGGCAGCGCGGAAGACATC
>DAWBYD010000098.1:0-2086 GCA_052278285.1 Collinsella sp.
GCACGGCACCGCCGCCGGCTACGCCAAGTTCGAGACTTTCCCGGTCTGGAATCTGCCCCTCACGCATCCGGTCAACATCGCCTATGAGGCAGCAACGGCCGATCTCGACGATGCCAATATCATCGACTCCTTCCACTTGGAGGCCTACAACAAGACCACGGTCAACTACAACCGCGACGTCGAGGCCTTCCCGGTGGTCCGTGCTCTGATGGAAAAGATCCTGGGCAAGAGCCCCTATCAGAGTCCTACGGACATGGGCGTCAATATGGTCGGCTTTGCCATCACCGATGATGATGCCTGCCGCGACGCTTCCAAGATGGAGATCGTCCGCCGCTACTTTACCGCGGTCGAAAATGTGCGCCGTACCGGCATGGGCGATGAGCAAGTCGACCGTCTCAAGATTATTATGAAGAAAGCCGGCATCGATAAGAACTACTCACCGGCGCGCTCGGCGGCCCTCACCAGGGAGCAGCTGACGGGTGGTCCCGTGGGTGCCATGGTCATGCCCGATGGCTCCGTGGTGACCGGTAAGACCTCCACGCGCCTGGGCGCCGCAAGTTCGCTCATTATGAACGCCCTCAAGCATGTCTCGGGCGTCGACCTTGAGCTCGAGGTCATTAGCGATGAGGCGATCGAGCCCATCAGCAAGCTCAAGACGCATTTCCTGGGCAGCAAAAACCCTCGCCTCCACACCGACGAGACGCTTATGGCGCTGTCGATCACCTCGGCCACGAGTGAGACGGCCGCTCGCGTCCTTTCGGGCCTGGAGCAGCTGCGCGGTTGCGATGCCTTCTTTAGCGTGATTATCTCGCCGACGGACGAGACGGTACTGCGCAAACTGGGTATCAACGTGTGCTGCGAGCCCAAGTTTGAGCGCCGCGGTTTCTTCCACCGCTAAGTTTGAAGCACCGCGGTAATTGCATTGCATTTTGGCCGTATCGGGTTGGCGCCCGGTACGGCTTTTTGATCAATAAAGCGCCTATTTCGGCGAAAAATAGCCGTTTACCTGCCTAGAAACAATTTGAGCGGTATACAATAACCGTAACTGTTTCATCCTTAGCGGGATGCCGCATGATGGATATTACCTGCCATCGTGAGGTGTGTCGGTCGCGCACGGCGCGTTAGATGCTCGTGCTCGGTTTGAGGAGGCTGCTATGGCGGGCAAGGGTCGTGCGAGTGTCAACGATATGAAGCGTGTTGAGGTGCTGGTGTTGATGGAAATCGACCAGCAAACCGAAGACAATGGCGGGCCGTATGGTTTCTCGCGCAAAACGCTTGCCGAGCGCGTGGGGGTTTCGCCGTATCGTGCCCGCGCCGCAATCGATCGCTTGGATTCCGAAGGCATGATTGATGTCGTCTCGCGTTATAGCGACGACGGCGGTCAGCTTGCAAATGGCATTTGCCTCACCGAACGTGGCGAGTGGTATCTTGAGGGCGTCCGTACCGGCATGCTCGTTCAAGAAATGCTTGAGGACGAGGTTGCTGATCGATAGCAGCATGTAACCCTTGCCATAGCGACGCCGCCTGGGAAACCGGGCGGCGTTTTGTTTCAAGATTGAGAAATGCAATCGCACGCGAGAAAAATTGCGAACGGTCCGCGGCGCGAGTATTACAATGAAGACCCGTAAGATGTGGATAAACAACTTCTACGGGAAGCGCAGGTAACTCAATATGACCAAGCATGTGTTCGTAACCGGTGGCGTGGTTTCGTCCTTGGGCAAGGGTATCACCGCGGCCTCGCTGGGCCGTCTGCTCAAGTCGCGTGGCTACAAAGTAACGCTGCAGAAGGCCGATCCGTATCTGAACGTCGACCCCGGTACCATGAGCCCCTTCCAGCATGGTGAGGTCTTCGTTACCGAGGATGGTTACGAGTCCGACCTGGACCTGGGTCATTACGAGCGCTTTATTGATGAGAACCTGACCCGCGATTCCAACTTTACGACCGGCGCCATCTATAAGAGCTTGATCGCCCGCGAGCGTCGCGGCGACTTTTTGGGCGGTACCGTGCAGGTGATTCCTCACGTCACCAATGCCATTAAGGACAAGTTCCGCCGCATCGAGGAGCAGACCGGCTCCGATGTAGTCA
>DAWBYD010000099.1:0-1783 GCA_052278285.1 Collinsella sp.
AACCACCACAAAGGTGCCTGTCCCCTTTGTGGTGGTTTATGGCAGATCGGTTAGTTGGCGGGCTGGAAGAAGGCTACGGCGACGGCGCCGGGGCCTACGTGGGTGCCGATGGTGGCGCCGATGGTGTGAACGGGCAACTCGCCTTCGGTGTGGCCAGCCCAAAGTGCCGCGCTGTCCTCGATATACTTCTTGAGCACCGCATCCGAAAGGCCCGTATAGCCGAGCGCCAGCGGCATGGAAAAGTCGATGCCGCCCGCTTTTTCGACCTTCTGATTGAGCAGATTGCGGCCGTTCTTGGAACCGCGCGCCTTACCCAGCTGCACGATCAGACCGTCCTCGACAGCCACCACGGGCTTTACGTTGAGCAGCGTGCCCACGGCGCCGGCCGCAGCAGACAGACGACCGCCGCGCACCAGGTACTCCAGCGTCTCGAGCAGGCCGATAACCACCACACGGTCGCGCACGGCCTCGACGGCCGCCGCGATCTGAGCTGCACTACGACCCTCATCCACCAGGCGCAGGGCATACTCGACCATGACACGCTCGCCCAGAGTGACGTTATTGCTATCCACCACGTAAACGTCGCCGCCTGGCGCCTCGGCAAGTGCGGTACGGGCACTCTGATTGGTGCCTGATAGCTTAGCGCCCACGGTAATAATCACAGCCTCATCGCCGGCTTCACGAACCTTGGCAATCGCCTGCGAAAACGCGTACGGGTTGACCTGGCCGGTCTTGGGCAGCTCATCGCGCTCCACGAGCATCTCGTAAAAGCGCTGGTGATCGATGTCGATGCCATCCATGTACACATCGGTGCCAAAGGTGACGGACAGCGGCAAAACGGCCAGCGCTGGGTGCTCGACCGGCGACATATCGCTTGCGGAATCGGTAATAATGCGGACGGACATAGCGAATCCTTTCTTGCGCAGGTCCCGCGCAGGGAATTTTGACAGCAAGGCCCCGGCACGGTATACGCGCTCAAACAGGACTATGCAGTTGTTAATTGGAAGCAAAAGCCTTGGCGGCCCTACAGCTCGCGCAGGGTGTTGAGAATCGTGCGCAGCGACGCATACATCTGCTCGCGCTGCTCCACACCCATAGCCTTACCGGTGGTATCGAGCACCTCGCGAATGATGCGGTCCGCTTCGCTCATGCTCTCGCCGCCCAGAGCGGTCAGGCGCACCGGAGCACGATACTTAACGGCGGCATCGCCCGAATCGTCGACCTCGACGTAGCCGCCCTCCTCCAGATGAGCGAGCGTACGCGAGACGGCGGCGCGGGTCACGCCTGCCATGCGAGCCAGGGCAGCGCCAGTCAGGCCGTCCTTGCTGCGCTCAAGATAGTAAAGGCACATAACGTCGGAGCCCTTGAGGCCCAGCCTTGCGCCCTCGGATGTCTTAATGCGCTGGATCTCCTTGTAGAGCCCGCTGATCAGTCCGACAAAGTCCTCGAAACGTGTCTCGTCGTTCTGCTGCATGGGAGACGACCGCCTTTCGCTTGCATAATGCTTACGGGTAAACATCTTAGTCGCATAAGGCGACACCCGTACCCAAATACCCCATTTGTTAACCCATCAACATAAAAACCACCACAAAGGGGACAGGCACCTTTGTGGTGGTTTTGACCGGCGAACATGATCCGCAGGCGTCGCTACAGCTCCACGCAGGGGCTGTCGCGGGTCACAAGCGTCTTAACGACAAGCGTCGCTCCCAGATAGCGCTCGAGCAGCTCGGCTAAGCGATCGCTCGCGGCCTGGCAATCCCCCATCCGCTCGGGCTCCACGCAC
>DAWBYD010000100.1:0-3470 GCA_052278285.1 Collinsella sp.
CGGCTATGCCCGCCAGGACCGCAAGGCCGGCCCGCGCGAGCCCATCACCGCCCGCCTCGTCGCCAACCTGCTCGAGCGCGCCGGCGTCAACCGCATCATCACCCTCGACCTGCACCAGGGCCAGATCCAGGGCTTCTTCGATATCCCGGTTAACCACCTGTCCGCACTGCCGCTGTTTGGCCAGTACTACAACGACATGCACTTCGACACCGACAACCTGGTTGTCGTCTCCCCCGACGTGGGCCGCGCCAAGGCCGCCAAGAAGCTGTCCGACATGCTCGGCTGCGACCTGGCCATCGCCCACAAGGGCCGTCCGCGCCACAACGCCGCCGAGGTCATGGGCATCATCGGTGACATCAAGGGCAAGACCTGCATCATCAACGACGACATGATCGACACCGCTGGCACCCTGTGCGCCAACGTCAAGGAGCTCAAGGCTATGGGCGCTGGCGACATCTACGTCTGCGCCACCCACGGCATCTTCTCCGGTCCGGCCATCGAGCGTCTGAACGACGCCCCGATCGTCGAGTGCCTCGTCACCGACGCCATTCCCGTCGAGGTCGGCGGCAAGATCAAGACCATCTCGGTCGCCGAGGAGTTCGCTCAGGCCATCTCCGCCGTTTACCACGAGGAGCCCGTCTCCACGCTCGTCGGCGGCGACTTCGCGCTGTAGTCCAACGCGCATCGCATCATCTTTGATGCTTTTAAAGGGTCGGAAGCTCGCTTCCGACCCTTTTTCTATCCCTCGCCAACCTTCCCTGGACAATTGGTTCAGATACGTATTTTTTAAAGCCCCAAAGGGCCGTTCGGAGCCTTCTGAGCTCCCCGGCGGATGCCATGCCGCCCAAAGCTCATCGTTTTCGAGTACAACCGCCGCATATTTACCCTCAAATCACCCTCGAAGGCCCTTAGAAACGCCTCGAATGCCCGTCGCCTTATACGTATCTGAACTAACTGTCCAGTAGCTATCGTCAACCTTCGCGGCAGAGCTCAATTTCCTGCAATCCCCTCAACCGATTCCACCGATTTCATAACACCCAGCCGTTCATGGCGCACAGCGCCCCGCTGAGCGAAAAGAACGGTATGGCGGTCGCATTCTGCCGCCAACTTAGTACGTTATAGCTATGACGACCGTGATTTCACATTTCTCCGCCCTCCGCGCAATTCGTCGCGCACGACGGGCGTACTCTGCCCTACCCTGGGACTCCGTTGATAGTGAACAGCAAGCACAGGCCTTGGCTAGCTGCATTCCCAATAATGACGCGATAGACTTTGACGCACTTTCGATACTCGACGCCTGGAATGAAGATGATTCCGAACTACTCGATCTTCTCGTTTCAAACGAAGACAACAGACGCCCCGACAAGCGACTTCTTCAGCATATTCTCTCCGCTCCTCTTCCTGAAGGTGCAATTATGCACGTCGAGGCTGACATCTACGCAACGTCTCCTGCCATGACAGCCATGCTTTGTTCCAAAAATGAATCAGTCGCCAAAACCTTGATGCTCCTTATGGAGCTGCTCGGAACCTACTCCCTTCCTCCCGGGGCAACATACCCCATTGCCTATGACGACATCTGGCCCAAGGGCGATGACTACGAAGCGATGGACGACCTCGATTGCCGGGGCGACCAGTCGGCGACCGAACAGCAGAACGAAACCCGCTACGAACAGGCGCACTACAAATGCGAGCCCGCCACGACCATCGAAGATCTCGAGGCGGTCGCGCGCTTCGCCAAAAGTAGCTCATACACCTCGTTTCGCACGGCAGTCAAGCTTGCCCGACCCGGATCTGCATCCCCAGCCGAATCCCTAATGTTAGCCGTTCTCGGAGCGCCCATGCGCTTTGGCGGATTCGGATGTTGCAGCCTGCCCATGGGAGGCCTGCTACTCAACTATCGAATCGACTTCGACACTCTTGCGGTTAACATGTCCTCCGGCATCCCTTACGCCATCTGCGACCTATATTGCCCGGCCGCCGGAGTCGACAACGAATACAACGGAATTGGGCATGAGCTTCAAAACGCTCGCATCCACGATGGCAATCGAAATAATGGCCTCAAGGCAATGGGCATCCACGTCCTGGTTATCAATCGCGACCAAATGAAAGACCTTGTTGCACTCGAAGCCTTCGCCCAAACGATGCATCGACTCGCAGGAGTCCGATTCCGATATCGCATCAAGGGCTATCGCAAGCGTCAGGCCGCTTGGCTCAACGCTCTGCGGGCCGGAATCGGCCTTGCGCCGGTCTAAACGGCGAATCACCCGTGCGCCGTCGAACAGGGCTGGACAGTTAGTTCAAATACGTATAAATAGACACATTGAATTAGGCTGTTTTGCAGCTATCTCTATACCATTCGCCCTATTTGAAAGCGGGGTAGACTTCAAAACAGCGTCATATGGACTAACTAAAGTTCCAAAACAACGTATCGGCATTGAATTGAGCAATTCGAGTCCTCAGAACTTATACGTATCTGAACTAACTGTCCACCTCGGATTTTGACGGCCGTCCAAACGCCCCCAAACAACCTCAATTGCCCTCCATTTGACAGCGGCAACAGGGTCGCTCACCATAGCAGGCGACAAATCAACGAAAGGATGAACATGGCAGCTGCACAGCCGCTTAAGATTCGCATGGTTGCCGGACTTGGCAACCCTGGCGATGAGTATGCCGAGACCCGCCACAACGCCGGTTTTAAGGCGATCGACGAGCTGGCCCGTCAGGCCGGCGTCACGTACTGGAAAAACCAAGCAGGCGCCGAGGTCGCGCTCATCAACATCAACGATGCCGAGGAAGAGAACGGCAAGCGCCAGATTGTACTGGTCAAGCCGCAGTCGTACATGAACACCTCGGGCGGGCCCATCTCCAAGCTCTGCCGCGAGTACAAGATCAAGGCCGAGGAGCTGCTCGTCATCCACGACGAGCTCGATATTCCCGCCGGCGACGTGCGTGTTAAGGTGGGCGGAGGCCATGCCGGTCACAACGGCCTGCGCTCCATCATCGACAAGATGGGCAGCCGCGACTTTAGCCGTATCCGCACCGGCATCGGCAACCCTCCCGGCAAGATGGCCGTGGCAGACTACGTGCTCAAGCAGCTGCGCGCCCGCGAAGCCGAGGATTTCCAGGACACCTGCGCCCGCGCCGCAGATGTCGCCGGTCTGGCCATCGTCCACGGCGTAATCTACGCCCGCGATCACGTAAACGGCGCCGCTTCCGCCAACGGCAAGCACTAAAACCTACCATTTAGAGATGTTTATTTTGGCAGGTTTCATCTGCGGAAACGCCGCGGCGGCTGCGTCGCAATAAACCCTGTGCCGCTATACATATGCAACGCTCCAAAGGGGGCCGGCCTCACCGAAGCGCGAGGCCGGCCCCCTTTGCCGTTTTGCCTGATAAAACCTGCCAAAATAAACCTCACCCCCTTTGGCAGGTCGGAGTGGATAAGCCCTGCTCCCGACCGCCGGAGGCGC
>DAWBYD010000101.1:0-6145 GCA_052278285.1 Collinsella sp.
ATGTGTCCATCCTCGCAGTATCCGGTTCTCAAGGTGCACGCCTGCGCGGCTGATCCGGTTCCACCGGGCCGCGCGGCAAGGAGATATATTGCCAGACCGCGAAGCCCTGTGGGACGTCAATTCCACTCTTCACAAGTCCTACACAATATATTGCTTCCTATATAAGTCATAGAAAGGCTGGTGCAGAAATACTGCACGTATCAGATGATGACCCTTTGGTTCAGGAATATATAGAGATCGGTCACCTGTAAGTGTTTATCTACCCGCGCTTTTAGCAATGTAAACCGCGCTTCAGATAAAAAGAGGGAGCGCCGCGCACAACGCGACACTCCCCTAGCGATTCAAGAGAATCTATTAGGCCTCGAGAGCCTTCTTGGCGATGGTAGCCAGCTCGTTGAAGGACTCGATGTCCTCGTAAGCCATCTGAGCCAGGACCTTGCGGTCGAGCTCGATGCCGGCAACCTTCAGGCCGTGCATGAACTGAGAGTAAGAGATGTCGTTCAGGCGAGCAGCAGCGTTGATACGGGTGATCCAGAGAGAACGAATCTCGCGCTTCTTGTTGCGGCGATCACGATACTGATACTGCAGGGAGTGCTGGACCTGCTCTTTTGCATGCTTGTAAGTACGCGAAGCGGCACCGTAGTAACCCTTCGCACGGTGCATAACGGTACGGCGCTTCTTCTTGGCGGCAACAGCGCGCTTAATACGTGCCATGTTCTATCAACTCCTAGACGGTAAAACGAAAAACGGGAACTCGAACTTAGGCGAGACGCGACTTGATGACCTTGCGGTCGGCAGCGGCGATCTCGGTCTCCTGACGGAAGCCACGCTTACGCTTGGTGGACTTCTTGCTCAGGATGTGGCTCTTGAAAGCCTTGGCGCGCATAAGCTTGCCGGTACCAGTCTTGCGGAAACGCTTCTTGGTGCCGCTGTGGGACTTCATCTTAGGCATGAAATACTCCTTAATCGGTTACAGAACACTAGTTACTTGGTATCGCTTGCCGCTTTATCCTCATCGAAGGCGCCCTTAATCGGGGCGAGCAGCATAAGCATGTTACGGCCTTCCATCTTAGGCTTGGACTCGACCGTAGCGTAAGGCTTGAGATCCTCGGCGAGACGCTCGAGAACGTTAAGGCCCTGCTCCGGGTGAGCCATCTCACGGCCGCGGAACATGATGGTGATCTTAACGCGTGCGCCCTTCTTGAGGAAACGCAGAACGTGGCCCTTCTTGGTCTCGTAGTCGCCAACGTCGATCTTGGGTCGGAACTTCATTTCCTTGACCTCGACCTTGGACTGGTTCTTACGAGCAGCCTTGGCCTTCATGGCCTGCTGGTACTTGAACTTACCGTAGTCCATGACCTTGCAGACCGGCGGCTCCGCGTTGGGAGCGATCTCGACCAGGTCGAGACCCTGATCGTCGGCGACGCGCTGGGCATCGCGGATGGCGAACAGGCCGAGCTGAGAGCCATCGACGCCAATCAAACGGCACGAAGATGCAGTGATCTCGTCGTTGATGCGGGTGTCATCAGACTTAGCTATTTTCCCTACCTCCATTCATAAAAAAATAACCCGGCGCTTCTCAGCAACTAGGTCGTACACATAGGCTTCCTCGATTTGAGGAAGGGAATCTAAGTTGTATGACCAGTCAGCTGCTCATTGGCGCCAAAAGGTGGGAACCCTCGGGTTCCTCTTTAGGGCATTGCGGGAACAACGCCTTGCGAATAATAACACGTACAGCGCGTTATCACATTACGTACACGAAAAAGGGGCCTTGACCCCCTTGAACGCTCGCTTGCATGTATGGTGCCCGAGGCGAGACTCGAAGGGCCTTCGCTTCGCGAAGCCCCGGGCTTCGGACGCGCGGCGCCCTCGCCACGCTCCGCTACAAACAGGCCGCAGGCCTGTTTGCATAACGCTTCGCGCGCTCACGCGAGTTCGGCACGAAAAAGGGGGCCGCAACCCCCTTGAACGCTCACTTGCATGTATGGTGCCCGAGGCGAGACTCGAACTCGCACGTTGTTGCCAACGGTGGATTTTGAGTCCACTGCGTCTGCCAATTCCGCCACTCGGGCACGTAATGCGTGAGTTAGTTTATCACAGCTTTCTACCGATTAGTCCGAAAATGGAACTTCGAACATTTCGATGAGTTCGACCGAACGGAGCATCTCGCGCTGGCGGCACCCGCGTCCGTTAACCAAGACTTCGCCCATCTGATTGTCATAGGGATCCTCACGCATGCCATCGAAAGCGGGCACAAACTCGGCCTGGAATCGATCGTTGGCCACCATACGCCACGGGTCGAGATTGCCAAAGTAGTGACGACGACGCCACTCCTCCCCCATCCTGCGCGCCGAGGAGCCAAACGATACGTCGGCGTTAAGCCAACCGGTCTGTGGCGTATAGAACTCAGCCCAATCGTGCGGCCCCACCGAATCGGGCGCAACATACAGGCCGCTCTGCCAACGGGCGGGCACACCCGCGATGCGGCACATGGTGATAAACGTAAGTGCCATAACGCCACAATCACCGCGGAGCAAGTGTGCACAGTCATCGGCAATAGATCCCAAAAGCAGGTACGGTGGCTGATAGCGATAGTCGATATGCTGTGTCAGATAATCATAGATAGCACGAGCGCGATCGAGCGGATCCTCGAGCCCGTCAATAACACGCTCCGTCAGCTGTCGCAGGTACGGCGTAAACGCAATGTGCGGACGGTCCTCGGAAGTCTCCTCGGGCAGAGGCGCGTCCATACAGGGATGCGATGGGAGCGCGCCACCATAGATATCGCAATAGGCGGCATCGATGTGATAGCGATAGGTCACCGAGAATGAGCGATCGGTCGAGGAGACCCACGAGGCAGTGCGCGCCGAGGCGTTTGCGGGAGCAACGACCCCCTCCGGCGTCATATCAAGCATCTCGACCTGAGACTGCTGGCGGCAGGCGGCGGCAATGTGAAGCCACGCGCGAACGGTCTCCCCCTCCAAAGCACCGGGGACAGACACGCATGCCTTAAGCGTAATGGTGCGAGACAGCCCGCCCTGCGACTCCATCTCCTCGAGCATCTGGTTGCGCAGCGCAATTCCATCCGCAGAATCGGGACGCAGACCCGGAACCTCCTTGGGATACACGCGCAAAGAATCAAGGAAGTTATCGAGAACGAACAGCTGACCATCGATAAAGCGCCAGTCAATACGTTTGCGATCGATCAGGTCGTCAAACTGCTCTTCGGTAAACTCAGGCCACTCCTCGCGGATCATCTCGATAGCCCGATCACGCGACACCGAAAAATAAAGCGGCATCTCAAGCATGCGATACCGCTCGGCACGAACGCAGGCAGCAAGCGAGGGATCGGGATCTTGGGCAAGTAGGCGGTCGCAAGCCTCAATAGCCTGCGAAAGATACCCCGCGTCCTTTAAACGCAGAATCTCGGGTGGCAAGCCAATATCTAGAAAACGGAAGTCATCATTGCAAACATCAACAGAGCAACCAACAGGACCCTCGTCAATAACCTTCCCATCCGAAGGCAGCACCTTAACAACAGCCATACTAAAACTCCAAGTCACTAGAACGCTTGAAGTCCATTGTAGCGAGATAAAAAAGAAAGCCCCAATAAAGGAACTCTCAACACCGATAAACGGTACCTAGAAAAAATGAATTCAGCCCAGTAACCCTGTAGCGAGTTAACGAAGGAGGCCCCGTTCACCCGAAGCTTTTCCCATTGCGCGACTTCTGGCAAAGCCAGGTGAGCGCAAGGGAAAAGCGTAGGGTGAACGGGGCCTCCGACGGGAAAGTTAAACCGCTACTTACGCCTTGTTGACGGAGCCAAACTCCTCCATGAGCTCCTTGGTGCGAGCAACGATGTTGTCGCGACCAGGCTTGAGGAGCTTGCGGGGGTCAAAGCCCTTGCCCTGCTGATCCTTGCCAGCCTCGATGTACTCGCGGACGCCCTTGGCGAAGACGAGCTGCAGGTCGGTGTTGACGTTGATCTTGGAGATGCCCAGGGAAATGGCCTTCTTGATCTGATCCTCGGGGATGCCGGTGCCACCGTGCAGGACGAGGGGCAGGTCACCGGTCTGGGCCTTGATCTCGCCCAGGCGCTCGAAGGAAAGGCCAGCCCAGTCGGCAGGGTACACGCCGTGGATGTTGCCGATGCCGCAGGCGAGGAAGTCGACGCCCAGGTCAGCGATCTGCTTGCACTCAGCAGGATCAGCGAGCTCGCCGCTGGAGGTCACGCCGTCCTCGGTGCCGCCGATGCCGCCGACCTCGGCCTCGATGGACATGCCCTTGGAGTGGGCAAGCTCAACGAGCTCCTTGGTGCGGTCAAGGTTAAGCTGGAAGGTCTCCTCGTGAGAGCCGTCATACATGATGGACGTGAAGCCGGCCTCGATGCACTTGAAGCAGTCCTCGTAAGAACCGTGATCGAGGTGAAGGGCGACGGGAACGGTAACGCCCGTGGCCTCGACGGCAGCCTTGACCATGTCGGCGCAGACCTTGAAACCGCCCATCCACTTAGCGGCACCAGCGGTGCACTGAAGGATCAGCGGAGACTTGGCCTCCTCGGCGGCCTGGAGAATAGCCAGGGTCCACTCGAGGTTGTTGGTGTTGAAGGCACCGAGACCGTACTTGCCGGCCTCGGCCTTCTTGAGCATGTCTGCTGCGTTGACGAGCATAAAAGAAACCTCCTGTAAGGTTGCTCCGATAACGCCTGTGATTTTACCACGGCGTATCCGAGCATAAACGTTCGTTTGTTCACGAATATCGTCCAAACAGACTTTTTTTGACCGTTTGCCCTACGGAATCGACCCGTTGGGGAAAATATCTTGACGTTTGGACGCTTCTCATGCTTCAGAAGCTGACTGCAAAGCTACATCTGCATGAAAGGGTTCTGCATAAGCTCGCGTGCCACAGTGGTCGAATCGCCATGGCCGGTTAGGCAAACGGTATCGGGCGGGAGAAGCCGGGCGAGCTTGGAGAGCGAGCGCAGAATCGCCGCCTCGTCTCCGCCGGAAAGGTCGGTACGGCCGTGGCTGCCCGGGAATAGTGTATCGCCCACAAAGGCAATGTTCCCCTGCTCGGTGGCAGCAAACAAGACAATGCCACCCGGCGTATGCCCGGGCGCCTCGATAACCTGCAGGCAAATGTCGCCTAGCTCAATGGTATCGCCCTCGGCAAGCAGCCGCGTCGGCTCGCCCGGATCGGGCGTCTCGATGCCCCACATCACTCGCTGCTCCTCTATATTCGCATGCGGCACAGTCGCATCCTTAACACACAGCTCGTACAAGGCGTCAGCGCCAACGGCGGCCCGAACTCCGGCTACACCGCCAACATGGTCGGCATGACCGTGCGTGCAGACGGAACCGAGCACATGCACGCCAGGGTGTTCGGCTCGGATGTGCGCAACGAGGTTTTCGCCTTCCCAAGCGGGATCGATAATCAAGCATTCGCCACTCGAAATAACGACGTAACTGTTGGTCTGGATGGGCCCGTTTACAAGCACCTCAATCGAAGCCGTACCCCGAGGGGTTAAGTCCAAAGCCGCAGCGTCCATGCGTGCGCCCTCCTTCTATAAACGTCGAGGCATCAAACGATGCCCCGAACGTAACCAATATCATTACTGTCGCGCGCTCGTCACGCCTATACGCGACGCTTGAGCTGAGCCCCACCCTCGCCAGGCATCAAACGGCGTGCATCGTAGACCGAGTCGACGCTGCTAATCGATGCCAGCAGCGGATCCAGACCACTCGCGTCCGAGATCTCGACCATAAAACGCAGGGTCGCAATGCCCTCGCGGTTGGTCGAGGTGGCGGCGGAAAGGATATTGCCGCCTGCATCGCCAATGGCGATGGTGACGTCCTTGAGCAGGCCCATACGATCCAGGCACTCGACCACAATCTCGACCTGGAAAAGCGTATCGGCAGCACCATCCCACTCTACGTCAATCATGCGCTCGGGGTGCTCCATGAGGCCCTTGACGTTGGGGCAGTTGGCACGATGCACCGAGACACCTCGGCCGCGCGTGATGACGCCGACGATATCGTCGCCCGTCACCGGATTGCAGCAATGCGCCAGACGGACCAGCAGCCCGCTGTTGCTCTCGCCCTTGACGATAATGCCGTTGCTCGCGCTCTTGCCGCGCTTTTGCGGC
>DAWBYD010000102.1:0-5579 GCA_052278285.1 Collinsella sp.
AACGTCCTCATGGTCATCGGCGCCGTTCGAGGTCACCGCAACGATATGATCACCATGGACCTGATTGGGAACGAGCAGGTTGTGCTCGCACTCGGCGGCACCCATAGCTTCGAGCGCACGACGACGATTTTCTTGAACAGCAAAGGGGTCATCGCCAACATGCGAGCCCAAGTTGAGTGAGGAGTACGCATCTTCGGAAACGCCACCGGCGCGCTCGGTGAAGGCAAAGCGAACATCGGATGTCGCGCCCTCCACCAACGTAACTCCATCATGGTCGACACGCGAAACGTTGTCCGCACGTGCTGCCATACTAAAGCCTCCTAATAACACAAGTACCGCGGCATCGCCGCTACAGCCCGCGTTTATACGGCTGTCATACTTCTCTAAAAGGATACCTGCTGCGCTGGAGGCAATCGTAAAGGGAACGTAAAGAGATTGGAGGTTCTAGTTTACAAAGTCGAAATAAAAAGGGCGCGTCCATACGGACACGCCCCTGTGCACAACAATGCAAAGAACGACTTAGAAGCTACCGCGCTTCAGGAAGTCGGGAAGCTCGAACTGATCGTTGCCGAAGTTAGGAAGCTCGGTGCCACCAACGTTGCGGGTCGGAGCGGCCTGAGCCGGACTGGTGGCCGGAGCGGTGCGTTGCGGCTCAGCGGAGGCAGCGGCCTTGCTCTGAGACTGCTGAGCAGCAAAGAGCTCGTCCTGGCGGTTGACGTTGGAGTCGGAGAAGCCCGTAGCGATGACGGTGATACGCACCTGGTCGCCCAGGGACTCGTCGACAACGGTACCGAAGATGATGTTGGCCTCGGGATCGACGGCATTGGCGACAACGTCGGCGGCGTCGCTGATCTCTTGGATGCCCAGGTCCTTGGAACCGGCGATGGAGAGCAGCACGCGCGTGGCACCATCGATGGAGCTCTCGAGCAGCGGGCTGGAGATGGCCTGCTGGGCAGCATCGACGGCACGGGTATCCCCAGAAGAGGTACCGATACCCATCATGGCGGTACCGGCCTGCTTCATGATGGTCTTAACATCGGCGAAGTCCAGGTTGATGATACCGGGGACGGTGATGAGGTCGGTGATGCCCTGGGTGCCCTGGGAAAGGACACCATCGGCAATCGCGAAGGCCTCGAGCATGGTGGTCTTCTTCTCGGCGATGTCGAGCAGCTTATCGTTAGGAATGACGATCATGGTGTCGACGCAATCGGAGAGGGTCTTAATGCCCTCCTCGGCGCTCTTCTTGCGCTTGCGGCCCTCGAAGGTGAAGGGCTTGGTCACGACGGCGACGGTCAGCGCACCGACCTCGTTCATCGCGATATCGGCAACGATGGGGGCAGCGCCGGTACCGGTGCCACCGCCCTCGCCGCAGGTGATGAACACCATGTCGGCGCCAGCGAGCGCCTCGGCAATGTCGTCGCGGGACTCATCGGCAGCCTTGCGGCCAACCTCGGGGTTGGCGCCGGCGCCCAGGCCGCGGGTAAGGTCGGTGCCGATGTGCACCTTGATATCGGCATCAGAGATCGCGAGTGCCTGAGCATCGGTGTTGATGGCAACAAACTCGACGCCGCGGATGCCCTCTTCGATCATTCGATTGACCGCGTTGGTACCGCCGCCGCCGACGCCGACCACCTTAATGACGGCAAGGTAGTTGTTGATCTCTGTCTCGTGCATGTCGGTCCTCCGAACAAAGGTTATAGCCATAGCATGGGTCGACCCCTGCGCACATTAACCTTCAGGTTGAAAGTAAATGCAAAGGTAAACCGTATTATGTTTGCACATTATGAACGTATCAGTCAAATAATTGACCGTGAAAACCAAACAAACCAGATAAACGGCGTGGTATGGCCCCTCAACAAAGCATCAACCAGCGCTACGAGGTCGGAGCGTTCCTAAATGTATAGTTACCCGGAGAACGCACATTGATATACGTTACGCCCTCTACCTGCGAAAGCAGCTTGGTGACTACGCGCTCCTTCTTGACGATATCGTTCGAATCGCCCAGCGACACCTCAATGCCGTTATTGAGGTTTGCCGAGATGGCTTCGACCGAAGGCGTGGAAATATCCTTGACTTGTCCCAAGAACTCGCTCGAAAAACCACGCACATAATCCAAGCCAGCCTTAACGGCCTTGGAGCTCACCGCCTGGCCGGAAACCGGAGCGACATCCGCCGAGACATCAGTCAACAACACCGCGCCATAGTGCTTAGCGAGCGCCAGCGCGGCATCAATGCCGGTCAGGGTATTTGAGCCCTGCCCCGTCGTGATGACGTTGCCCTGGTCATCCACTTCGACCGACGTCGACAGCGGGGCGATCCAGGTGTCATCATCCCCGATGGCCCAGGCAAGGTCATCGGAGCTGATATAGGCAATTGCGATGACCTTGCGCTCCATCGGCGTAATGATGAGCGTATGCGGGAACTGACGCTGGACATCCACGCCCGACACCCACGGGTTCTGCTTGAGGTCCTCGGTAATCTGGTCAGGATCGACGTTAAAAAGCGACGTTCCCTCGGGCAAATCGATCAGCTGGATAGCATCGTGCTTCGTCACATGCTCGCTGCCTTGAATCTGAATATCAGTGGCGGTAAACAATCCAGAGTTGATCACCACGACGGCAACGACGACGAGCACGGCCAAGACGGCCAGAACGCCGCCCACGATTTTGCCTTTGCCTGTAACGAGAGAAGCGGCGTCTGACGTTTTATTTGCCATCGCCCCAAGTGAAGACAACGGGTTGACGCCTTTTTTACCCGAAGGCTTCTTGGCGGTAGCCGGCACCGATGTCAGCGAGCGCGGTTTCGATGCGCCCAGCGTGCGACCCGGACGCGGCGCTTTAGTTCCCGTCGAGGGCTTAGGAGTTGCCATGGGACGGGCAGGTTTGGCGCCCATAACAGGCTTTGACGTCACCGAGGGACGCGAGGACTTTTTTGCGGCCGGACGATTGCCGAGCTGCGAGCCGACAACCGGACGACTGGTCTGTCGAGCATGCCCGACAGACTTAGAGTGCGCGACGGTATTGCGTTGAGGTTTGGCAGGCGCGCCGGAACGCCCTCCGGCGCGGCGGAAGGTGGGTTTCGATGCTCTAGAAGCCGAGGAATTTAACTTCCGGTCTGAGCTCGATGCCATACGCCTCCCTCACCTTTCCGTGCACATGTCTGATAACCGCGGCAACGTCATCGGCCGAGGCAGTTCCGTTATTAACGATAAAATTAGCGTGAACGGGCGAAACTTCCGCGCCGCCAATCGAAAAACCCTTTAATCCACAATCCTCGATAAGCTTGCCCACACTCGCATCGGGCGGGTTGCGAAAGACCGACCCGCAGGATGCGCGACCCATGGGCTGCGTACGCTTGCGCCTCGTCAGGTACCGCTCCATGCGCTCGCGAATGTCGGCCTTGGGCGCCGGTTTAAGCTTGAGCACGCACTCGAGGATAATCTCATTGCGGGGAAGGCTACATTCGCGGTAGCCCCAAGTGATCTCGGACCCCGCATAATGCTTGATACCGGATGCCGGGTCAAACGTTACGACATCCTCAACCAGCGAGCCAATCCACTCGGTCCGTGTGCCGGCATTCATAGATATCGCACCGCCAACCGAGCCAGGGATGCCAACGGCAAACTCAAGGCCCGAGAGGCTACGCGACAGGGCATCGTTGACCAGGCGCGCAAACATCACGCCCGCACCGACCGTCAGCGTACAACCGTCATCGGCAACAACCGTGCGCTGAAACTCACGTCCGAGCGAAATGACGGCGCCGCGATAACCGCCATCGGCAACCAGCAGATTGGAGCCCTTGCCGATGATGACCCACGGCACCTGCTCGCGATCGAGCACCGCCACGGCGCGGCGGAGGGCATGATAGCTATGGCACGTCACAAAGAGGTCGGCCTTGCCGCCGATACGATAGCTCGTATGACGCGCAAGGCGCTCGTCCTCGATCACATCCGTGTCGATCATGCCCGAGAGCGCCATGACGGCGTTAAACAGACCCATTAGACTTAAGCGTCTTTCTTGGCAGTCAAATACTCGATAAACTCGGGGCCGACGGTCGTAACGTCACCGGCACCCATAGTGAGCAGCAAGTCGCCCTCGCCCACCATCTGCTCGAGCTCCTGATTGAGCTCAAGACGGCTGGAGCAGTACACGACCTCCTTGCCAGGATGCTTGGCGCGCACGGTATCGGCGAGCATCTTAGAGGTAACACCCGGAATGGGCATCTCGCCAGCCGAGAACACATCAATCAGCAGCAGTTTATCGGCATTGGCAAATGCATCGGCAAAGTCGTCGCACAGGGCCTGCAGGCGCGAATAGCGGTGCGGCTGGAACACGACGTCGACGTGCTTGTAGCCCAGCGACGAAGCGGCAGCAAGCGTCGCCTTGATCTCGGTGGGGTGATGGCCGTAATCATCGACCACGGTGATGCCATCGATATCGCCCACGTGGGTAAAGCGACGACGGACGCCCTCAAAGCTCGAAAGCGCCTTGGCGGCGGCGTCGATGTCAAGGCCCAGGACATGGGCGACGGTGAGCACCGCCGTGGCGTTGAGCATGTTGTGGCGACCGGGATTACTCTTGATCTCCACAGCGTGCTCAGTGCCGTCCTCAAAGCGAACGATAAAGTCGCTCTGGATGCCCTTGACATCCGGGTGCATGCAGACGATGTCGTTGCTCTCGGCAAAGCCGTAGGAAAGCACGTGACGGCCCGTCGACTTGGCGAGCTCGACCAGATGCGGGTCCTCACCGCAGACGATGACGGTGCCGTCCTCGCCCACCAGGCTCATGAATTTGGCGAAAGTCGCCTCGATCTCCTCGATACCCGAGTAGTGATCGAGGTGGTCGGCCTCGACGTTGGTCACAATGACCACGTTGGGGTTCAGGAACAGGAAGGAACTGTCGGACTCGTCGGCCTCGGCGACAAAGTAGTCGCCCGAGCCGTTCTTGCCGTTCGTGTCATAGCCCTCGACGATGCCACCGATCAGGAAGCTCGGATCCAGACCCATGCGGTCGAGCATGGTGGCGCACATCGAAGACGTGGTGGTCTTGCCATGCGTGCCGGCAACAGCGACGGTGGTGTAGCCGTGGCCCAAAGCAGAGAGCATCTTGGCACGGGGCCACACGGGAATACCAAGCTCGCGAGCGCGCACGAGTTCAGGGTTGGACTCCGGAATAGCGGTGGAGACAACAACCACGTCGGGCTTGACCTCGTCGATCGTGGCGGCCTCATGGCCCACATGCACCTTCACACCAGCGCGGGTAAGCTGGCGGATATAACGTGACGTCTTAAGGTCGGAGCCGGTAACGGCATAACCGCGCTCGTGCAGAACGAGGGCGATGCCGCTCATGCCGGCGCCGCCGATACCGATAAAGTGGGCGCTCTTAAACTCGGGCGCGGAGGTTGCAGTCTGGGAATCAGCCATGTGCTCGTGTACTCCTTGCGTAAACACTGCCTGTAACCCGTTAACTGTACCGCACCTACCGCATCAGCGCGAGGGCGACCGACGATATCCCGTCTAACTAACGCAAACCCTCTACCGCATCCGCCAGAAGCGCGGCGGCCCTATCCTGAGCCAGCCC
>DAWBYD010000103.1:0-8439 GCA_052278285.1 Collinsella sp.
ACTTGGACATCTTCTCGCCGTCGACCAGCAGCATGCCCGTGTGCATCCAGGTGTTGGAGAAACCCTGGTGCCAGGCGCAGGTGGCCTGGGCGCACTCGTTCTCGTGATGCGGGAAGGCAAGGTCGGAGCCGCCGCCATGAATGTCAATCGGAGTGCCCAGGTAGCGGTGTACCATGGCGGCGCACTCGGTGTGCCAACCGGGACGGCCCTCGCCCCAGGGGCTCGGCCAGCTGGGCTCGCCGGGCGTGGCGGCCTTCCATAGGGCAAAGTCGAGCGGGTCGTTCTTGTCCTCGTTCTCCTCGATGCGCGCACCCACCATAAGGTCGTCGATGTTGCGGCCCGAGACTTGGCCGTAGTTGGGATCGCTGCGCACGGCAAAGTACACGTCGCCGTTATCGGCGGCATAGGCATGGCCCTGCTCGATGAGTGTCTTGATCATGGCGATCATGGGGCCGATCTCCTTGGTGGCGCGAGGACGCACATCGGGATCGAGCACGTTGGCGGCGCGCATAACGCCGATAAACTTGTCAGAGAACTCCGTCGCAACCTCGGCGGCGGTACGGCCCTGCTCGTTGGCGCGCTTGATGATCTTGTCATCGACATCGGTGAGGTTCTGGGCGAATGTGACCTCGTAGCCGCTCGCGATGAGCCAGCGACGAATCACGTCAAAGCTGATGAACGTGCGGGCGTTGCCGATGTGGATGTTGTCGTAGACCGTGGGGCCGCACACGTACATGCGGACCTTTCCGGACTCGATGGGCTGGAACTCTTCCTTTTTATGGGTAGCGCTGTTGTAGATACGCATTCGTTACTCCTTAACGGTTTTCTGTAGCAGGCAGACGGCCCAGGCGCCGATTCCCTCGCCCTGGCCTTCCCAACCGAGCTTTTCGGTCGTAGTGGCGGCGACGCCCACGTTTTCGACGTCAACACCCAGGGCATGGGCAAGGTTGGCGCGCATGGCATCGCGGTGCGGGGTGATCTTAGGCTGCTGGCAGGCAATGGTGCAATCGGCATCGACAAACTCGAAGCCCAGCTCGCGCGCATAGTCCATCACGCGAGCGAGCAGCACCATCGAATCGGCACCCTCATAGGCGGGGTCGGTATCGGGGAATAGCTTGCCGATGTCTCCCCCGCGGCAGGCGCCCAGAATGGCGTCGGCCAAGGCGTGCGCGAGCACATCGGCATCCGAGTGGCCCAGCAGGCCGCGCTCGTAGGGAATGTCGACACCGCCGATGATACATCGACGCCCCTCCACCAGACGGTGAACGTCGTAGCCATGGCCAATGCGCAGGTTACTGAACATGGGGAAGGTCCTCTCCCTCGGCCATGCGACCGAGCAGAATCGCGGTTACGGGACGCAGGTCCTCGGGCACCGTCACCTTAAGGTTATCGCGCGGGCTCTGGACACAGCGGACGCGCCCGCCCATGCGCTCGACCAGCGACGAATCATCGGTGCCGATAAAGCCCTCGGCAATGGCTGCAGCGTGGGCGCGCTTCATAGCATCGACGCTAAAGATCTGCGGCGTCTGCGCAGCCCAGTACAGCTCGCGCGGCGGCGTCTCGACGATGTTGTCGCCATCGACGATCTTGAGCGTGTCGATCGCGGGCTGACCGCACACGACACCGTCGAGGGCGCGGTCGCCCACAAGCACGTCGATCGCGTGGTCGATGGCCTCGGTCGTAATGAGCGGACGAGCACCATCGTGAATGGCAACGTATTCAAAGCCCGCCGGAACCGCATGCACGCCGGCACGGGTGGAATCCTGGCGGATATCGCCGGCATCGGCAAAGCTGATGGGCGTGTCATAGTCAAACGGGTCGATGGCCAGGCGGCGCATCTCGGCACGACGCTCGGCAGGGCAAACCACGACGATGTGGCCGACCTTATCGCTCCGATCGAACGCGCGGATGGACCAGCTCATAAGCGGACGGCCCGCCACGTTAACGAGCTGCTTGCCACCGGGGTTACCAAAGCGCTGGCCGCTGCCACCGGCAACGACCACGGCGCATACGGGCGCCATTATGCGTTCCCCTGTTTGGTGCCCTTCATGCGGTACAGGGAGTCCGCAAGAATGGCAGGGTTGTTAACGCCAAAGTCGCCCAGGCGCTCCGGATCCTCGCTGATGTCGTCCATGAGCTCCTGCAGTGAGCCGTACTCGTCGACGATCTTCTCGGCCACGCCGTCGCGCACGACGGACACGCGCGAAAGCGTGCGCAGGCCCAGCGGCGTCATGACGGAGTCCTCGTCCAGGTCGTCATAGCCCAGAACTGCCGCCACGTGCTGCGGGTCGGACAGGTCCTTAGGCGTCATGCGGCTCAGCTCGGCGCGGATCTTCTCGGCGTTTGCCTCGGAGGAATCGCTTGCGTAGTCGCGGATCATCAGGTCGTATTCGGTATCCATGCTGGAGCCCGCGAGCTGCTCGAGCTGCATCTGCACGAGCTTGCCCTGGT
Source organism: Collinsella sp. (assembly GCA_052278285.1). Lineage (GTDB taxonomy): Bacteria > Actinomycetota > Coriobacteriia > Coriobacteriales > Coriobacteriaceae > Collinsella. The sequence continues at coordinate 2,452 of DAWBYD010000103.1, forward strand.
TACCCAGCTTGACGATGCAATCCTTAAGCTCGGTCTTTGCCTGTTGCATGATCTCGAAACTCGAGAAGATGCCGGTGATGTCGGCGAGCGTAACGTAGTCGTCGAGCTCAAGGGCCGTCAGGCGCAACAAGGAGCGGTCGAGCGACTGACGGGTGGTCTGGAGCGTGGCGACGAGCTGGTTGACCGAGCTCATGATGGTGGTGACGGGCTGGATCTCGTAGCTCTTGCCGTGAACGTACACGTTAACGACGGCGCGACGGGCCGAGACCGAGATCACGATGGCATCGGTGAGCACCGACATGCGAGCGGCAGTACGGTGACGCATGCCCGTCTCACTCGTGGCAAGCGAGGGATCGGGATTGAGGTGGAAGTTGGCGCGCAGGATCTGGGTGAGGTCGCCATCGATAACGATGGCGCCGTCCATCTTGGAAAGCTCGAACAGGCGGTTCGAGGTAAACGAAATGTTGAGCGGGAAGCCGTCGTTACCGGCAGCAAGCACGTTTTCGGTGTCGCCGACGCAGATAAGGGCACCCAGGTGACCGGCAATGATCATGTCGAGGGCGGTGCGGATCGGCTGGCCAGGTGCCGTCAGGCGAATGGCCTGTTCCATACGCTTTTGCAGCTCGTTCTTATCCAAGGCATCGCTCCCATCGTATACGCTCCATAAACGTCAATAAGTTTCTCACGGTTTGCCCCTGTGACGCCCGCAAAATCCGATGCTTACAGAATGAGCGAACACAGCTGAGAGCCCCAATCCAAATGAGCTGCTTATGTGGTAGCATCGGGATTCGCATAAATGAGGGAGTAGTCGCGTGGCCGGTTTCGCCTCCGGTGGCGCGGCAAGTCAACATACTGGCCGATGCGGCCTGGCTTGCCTTAATGAACGAGACTCGTGGTTGTGCGCGCAACGCGTACGCCACGGGTCTTTTTGTTACTCCCCCAAAAGGTACACGCGGGCCCGCCCGCAGAGAGGGAGCCAGACTATGGGACTCGCAGAGCTCGTGTTGCTCGCCGTTGGCCTTTCGATGGACGCCTTTGCCGTTTCCATCTGCAAGGGCCTTGGCATGAAGAAGATCAACCTTAAAGTTGCCGTGGTGCTCGGCCTGTTCTTTGGCGGCTTTCAGGCCGGCATGCCCGTAATCGGATGGGCGCTCGGCAGTCAATTCATGGGCATCATCGGACCCATCGACCATTGGATCGCCTTTATCCTGCTCGCCTTTATCGGCGGCAAAATGTTGTGGGAGGCCTTTACCGAGACGAGGATGAAGGCGACGGCAAGGATGCCGAAAAGATTGACCTGGGCGAGTACCTGATCCTCGCCATCGCCACCTCGATTGACGCCCTGGCCGTGGGCATCTCGTTCGCCGCGCTTTCCGTCGACATCGTTCCCGCCGTATCGCTCATTGGCATCACAACGTTTATCTTCTCCGTCGCCGGCGTAGCGATCGGCCACACCTTTGGCGCGCGCTACGAAAAACCCGCCACCATCGTGGGCGGCGTTGTGCTTATCCTTATCGGGCTTAAGATCTTGCTGGAGCACCTGGGGATTTTGGTGCTGTAAAACACCCTTCATAACTAAACGTCCGGGCAAGGCCTCATGCAGAGTTTTGCATGAGGCCTTTTCATGCAGACTTTTGCATGTCATACTAGGATGCAAAAGTCTGCACGTTAGGAGATCGCCGTGGATACCCTTCCCATCACCACACCGCGCCAAGCTGGCATCTACGTGCGCCAGGCACGCGAGGCGCAGGGAATCACCCGTGCGGCCCTCGCTAAAAAAGCCGGTGTTTCGGAGCGCCTGCTCGCATCGCTCGAGCTGGGAGATGCCACGGGCATTCGGCTCGACAAGCTGCTGGCAGTTTTCGGTGCTCTTGGACTGGCGCTCGCCGCTCAAGGGGATATAGGCGAAACGAAAAATGAGCAACCAGTCGACGCCCCGCATGCTGATCAACCTTGCAGCACCTCCAGACGCCATCACGCCCAACGTCTTCATCATCGCAACCGTCGCAGCACAACCATTCCGGCTCTTGCAGATGCCCCCTTTACATCCGCACTCTACGACGAGGTCTTCGCCGATTTCGCCATGTCCAATCTCGGAGTCTCGATTGCCACAAACGCATCTAGCCAAGCCATGCCCGAAGGGAAATAGCCAATGGCCAGAACATCACTTCGGACCATTATTTGCGGCGTGCCTGCTGGAACGCTCACGCAAGATGAGAACGGTCTTATCAGCTTTACCTACGATCATGACTATGACGGGCCAGCCCTATCGACCAACATACCCGTATCGAATCGCACATACGGACAACAGGTCATGAATCCGTACCTGTTTGGCCTTCTACCCGACAGCGAGGACCAACGAAAAGCGATTGCCGCCGAATTCGACGTTAGGCCCAACAATCCCGTTGCGTTGCTCAGCCATATCGGACTCGACTGTCCGGGCGGCGTGCAGTTTTGTGCCGAAGAAGATACCGACGCCGTCCTGCATCGCGCTGGCGAATACCGCCCTATAGACAACCACGAAATTGCTCTTCGTCTCAAGTCGATCAGAGATGACCGCGATGCATCGTGGATGGGTCTAGATGAAAGTTGGTCACTTGGAGGCAACCAGGGCAAGTTCGCGCTCGCGTTCATAAACGGCCGCTGGTGCGAATGCATGGGCTCCTCGCCCACGACGCATATTTTCAAAAATGGCGTTATCGGATTTAAACTCGAGGCTCTCAATGAGTTTGTCTGCATGAAAAGCGCCCAGCGCGCCGGTATCGCAACGGCAAACGTCGAATATCGTATGTTTGAGGACGAACCCGCCCTCATTGTTGAGCGCTATGACCGCATGAAAGTCAAAGACGGGACAATCAGGCGTCTACATCAAGAAGACCTCTGTCAGGCACTTGGGGTGATGCCCGCCCAAAAGTACACGGCAGACGGCGGCCCGACCACACGCGACATTCAAGAGCTCCTCGTAAATACGAGCCACCATCAACTTAACCTGTATCTGTTTACGCAGATACTGTTCTTCAACGCCATTATCGGCGCACCGGATGCGCACGCGAAAAACTATTCCCTGCTCCTTGGAAACGACGGCACAGCCATGATGGCTCGAATGTACGATGTCGCGTCGGGTTTGGCGTATGAGCGCATGCGCCGCCGGGCGCGCCTCGCCATGAGCGTTGGCGGCGAAAATCGTGTGGGGCGAATCGGTCCAGGCGCTATCCGCCGATACCACGGTATGGGCGATCCCGCGCTGGAGGCGGCGCTTACCGATGCCGGGCTATCCGAGAAGTTTTGCTTTGCGACCATGATGGACCTCGCCTACGAGGTACCCATTTGCATGGAAGAGGTCATGGACGAATACGCCGACCTGCCCGGCATGGCGGACCTGCGCGAGCATATGCTCGGCCCCGTCCGCGAAAACTGCCAGCGCACCCTCGACCTCATCAGGGCAGAAATGGACTAGGTGACCGTAATTTCGCAATTATCAAACAAAAGAGGGGGGGCACCCGTCGCAAACGCTCGAATGCCCCCTCTCGTAATGTCATTTGCAATCCGCTAGCACGTGACTCGGACTGCTGCTAGCGCAACCTTTACGCGGCAAGGCGCTTGAGGACGTCGATGAGCAGCTCGTAGAAGCGCTCGGCAGAAGCGAGCTCCATGCTCTCGTCCGGGGTGTGGACATCGGAGAGCGTCGGACCCACGGCGATGGCGTCCAGGCCGTGCAGGGCCTCGGCAAACAGGCCGCACTCAAGGCCGGCGTGAATGGACTCGATGCGCAGCTCGGAGCCAAAGAGCTCTCGATAGCTCTCGACAAAGACTTCGCGGACCGGCGAATGCTCGGCATAGCTCCAGCCGGGATACTCAAACTCAAACTTGGCGTCGAAGCCCAGGACATCGGCCAGCGTCTGCAGACGGTCCTTGAACTCGTTCTGCAGCGAGGTGATCGAGGAGCGCGGGGACAGCATGATCTTGACCTCGTCGTCAGAAGTGGCAACCACACCGATGTTGGAGGAAACCTCGACGGAGCCGTCGGTGGCGACGTTGCGGCGAATCACGCCGTTGGGGGCAAGACGCAGGGCGCGGATGAGGGCAAGCGCGGACTTCTGGTCCATGGCCTCGACCTCGGCGTCGTCGGCAATCTCGACGGTGCAGGTAAAGCCGGGGTCGAAGACCTCGAGCTCGGCAGTAACGTCGGCGATGATGCCCTTTGCGATCTGGGCCGCGGCCTCGGCGGCAGCGTGGTCGGCGTAGACCAGAACAGCCTTGCACTCACGGTTGATGGCGTTGTCCTTGGTGCCGCCGTTAAAGCTAACGATGGCGGGCTCGCCAGCGACCATCAGGCGGTCGATGATGCGGGCCATGATGAGGTTGCCGTTGCCGCGCTCCAGGTTGATATCGCTGCCGGAGTGGCCGCCCAGCAGGCCGGAGATGTCGAGCGTGAGGGTGCTACCGGTCTTGTGCTCGCGCGCGATCGGGCAGGTGTAGGTAACGACGACACCGCCGGCGCAGCTGACGGTAGCAACGCCCTCTTCCTCGGAGTCAAGGTTAATCATGGTGCGGGCGCTAATCTGGGACTTGTCGAGCGTCTCGGCGCCGACCAGGCCAGTCTCCTCGTCGGTGGTGAATACGCACTCGAGGGCGGGGTGAACGATCGAATCGTCATCGAGAACAGTGAGCATCAGAGCGACGGCAATACCGTTGTCGGCGCCCAGAGTGGTGCCGTTGGCGGTGAGGACGCCGTCCTTGACGACCAGGTCGATACCATCAGTCGTAAAGTCGTGCTCGACGGAGCCCAGCTTGTCGCACACCATGTCGATGTGGCCCTGCAGCATCACGGTCGGGGCATTCTCGGCGCCGGCAGATGCGGGCTTGCGAATGATGACGTTGTAGACCTCGTCCTGGTACACATCGAGACCGCGCTCCTTGGCAAACGCGACCAGGAAATCGCTGATGCCCTTCTCGTTGCCAGACCCACGGGGGATCGCGCTGACCTCCTCAAAGAAATGGAACAGCTGGGCGGGCTCGTAACCGGTAATCTTGTAGTCCATGGTGCCTCCTTGGCGCAACTGGTTAGACAGTAAGACATGCGACTTGTATATTCCCAGACTTTGCGTGCATAAACCAGTCGAAAACGCCGAGCGCCCTCGCATCATCGGCTAACGGTGGACCGTATAGCGTAACGGTCACAACTTCCGCAGCTCTACAAATCGAGGCGCCCTTTCCGGAGCGCCTCGATTGCGCGTATCAAATTGTCGCCACGCCCTACAGCGCGCCGGAACCGGCTTGCATCATGCCGCCGGGGCCCGAGGTCACGCCGCCGCTCACGGGCGCGGCGTTGCCGGTGTGCGGTGCCGCCGGGGCGGTATCGCCACCGAGCGTGCCCACCGGACGCGGTGCCGGGATCTCGCCCGTGCCGTGGCTAAAGACAAACTTGCCATCGGCCACGTCGCACAGGACGGTATCGCCCTCGCCCCACTCGCCAGCCAGCAGTTCCTCGGACAGCGGATCCTCGATGAGCTTTTGGATAGCACGGCGCAGCGGACGCGCGCCGTTGGTGAGGTCGGTGCCCTCGGCCACGATCTTGTCATAGGCCGCATCGGTGAGCTTGATGTTCATGCCGTTGGCAATCAGGCGCTGACGCAGGTCGTCCACCAGCAGGTGCGCGATCTTGGTCAGGTTCTCGCCCGAGAGCTTCTGGAACACCACAATGTCGTCGATACGGTTGAGCAGCTCGGGGCGGAACAGGCGCTTGAGCTCGCCCATCGCACGGCCCTTGATCTCACTCGAGGTGAGGCCCTGCTCGCCGGTGGTGCCAAAGCCAACGCTCGCATCCTGCGCGATCTCGCGGGCGCCCACGTTGGACGTCATGATGATCACGGTATTGCGGAAGTCGACCGTCTTGCCCTGGCTATCAGTCAGGCGACCCTCCTCCAGCACCTGCAACAAAATGTTGAAGATGTCGGGGTGCGCCTTCTCGATCTCGTCGAACAGCAC
>DAWBYD010000104.1:0-9617 GCA_052278285.1 Collinsella sp.
ACGAGGCGGCCGGTCCCGTCGATACCACGGTGCTCGATTTTGCGCTGGCTAACGTCGCGCGTGCGACTTCGGCCGATGCCAACGAGACCTGCCAGGCGCTGCTCAACTATTACGCCGATCGCCCGGTCGAGGTGTCTGAGCCGCTGTCGGTCATTCCGTTCTCGTCCTCCAAAAAGTGGAGCGGCGCGTCGTTTGCGCAGGGCTCCTATGTGATGGGTGCGGCGCAGTTTGTGCTCTCTGATCGTGCGTTCGTCCAGGTCGAGAACCGTGTCGCCGAGCTTGCCGATACCTGCCGCGTGCTCGTGGTGGCGCGCGTGGACGGCTTTACACCCGATGGCGATATGGTGGGCGAGGCCGAGCCCGTGGGCTTTGTGACCATCCGCGACGAGATTCGTACCTCGGCGGCCGAGACTATTGGCTACTTTAACGAGCAGGGCGTGACCCTCAACGTGATCAGTGGCGACGACCCGCGTACGGTGTCGTCGATCGCGCGCGTGGTGGGCGTGCCGGGGGCGGACGCTTATGTGGACGCCACGACGCTCGATACGCCGGCCAAGCTCGATGCCGCAGTGGACCGCTACCATGTCTTTGGTCGTGTGACCCCGCAGCAGAAGCGCGAGCTCGTGCAGGCGCTCAAGCGCCGCGAGCACACCGTGGCCATGACTGGCGACGGCGTCAACGACGTGCTGGCGCTCAAGGAGGCCGACTGCTCCGTGGCCATGGCGGCCGGCTCCGATGCCGCACGTAACGTGGCCGAGATCGTACTCGTCGACAACGACTTTGCCTCGATGCCCGCCGTGGTGGCCGAGGGCCGTCGCTCCATCAACAACCTGCAGCGTTCGGCCTCGCTGTTCCTGACCAAGACGCTGTTCTCGATGGGCCTGGCGGCGCTGTGCATCGCGCTGCCGCCGTACCCCTTCGAGCCAATCCAGATGACACTCATCAACTTTTTCTGCATCGGCGCGCCGGGCTTTGTGTTGGGCCTTGAGCCCAACAATGCTCGCGTGAAGGGTGCGTTTTTGACGAACGTACTCAAGCGTGCACTGCCGGCGTCGATTGCGGTCATTTTGGCTGCGGCGCTCGATATCTTTGTGGCGCGCGTGTTTGGCTTTAGCCAGCTCACGCTGTCTACGATGTGCCTGCTTACGTCGTGCGCGGCGAGCGTCAGCCTGATCTGGCGCATCTCGCAGCCTCTCACGCCCCTACGTGTGGTGCTTTTTGTGTTTGTAGTAGCCGGCATCCTGGTGGGCGTTATCGGATTCCCGGAGCTGCTGTCTATTGCCAACCTGTCGATGGGCCAGATGGTTATCTTGGCTGTCATCGTGGTCTTTACCTGCTCGGTGTTCTTTAAGCTCGCCACGATGATGGATTCGCTCAAGCCGCGTCGTCGTCGTGCCGCAACTGGTTTTGGCCGCGGTGTGCGCGTCCGCCTGGGTCGCGGTGGCGGCAAGGTGAGCTCGACGGGCTCGACGGCCGAACGTTTTGCCAAGCGCGTCGCCGCCGACATGGCGCAGCGCCGCGAAGATCGCACCGCTCGCGAGGCCGAGGCCCGTGCACTCGAGGGCGTGGCTCAGGCTCAGCCCAAGAAAAAGAAGGGTACCGGAGCCAAGCGCTCTCGCGTGACCAAGTCCGCCCAAGGCATCAAAGTCTCGATGCCAAGCAAAAAGAAGAAGTAGCTACGCGCCCTGCCGATGTTGAATTGGTGCCTTGTTCCTGTGGGGCCGTGGCGATGTTATGCTCTAACCTCGATTGTTTGAATTGCTTCGAAAAGAGGATGCCGTGATCTGCCCGCATTGCCTTAAGACTATCGAGGACGGCGCCTCGTTTTGCCCCTACTGCAACGCCTATGTGGGTCCGGGCGATGGTCCCGAGCACACCGAGTTCGTGTTCTGTGAGGGCTGCGGTGCCCGTCTTTCTCCGCATGATCGCACGTGCCCAAAATGCGGACGCCCTGCTCCGGGTATCCTCTCCGAGGACGCGGCCGCATCCGACCTGGCAGCGGGCCGCACAGCGGGCTTTCCGCGCCTAACGCAAGAGCAGATCGATACCGAGGTGCCTCATGCGCCCGCCTCGGCTGCCGCGGTTCTTTCGGACGCCGCCGATCCTAACGAGACCTGCGTGCTGCCGGCTTTCGATAAGGATTTCGGTATCCCCAAGGTCGATATTCCCACGCCCGTTTCCCTGCATGACGATGCTCAAAAACCCAAGCGCAAGGTGCATCCCGACGAGGACGCCTATCACAAGCACAAGCGTCATATCCCCAAGCCGCTCATCGTCATCGCGGTCCTTGCCGTCGTTTGCGGCGGTGCCTATTGGTTCGTGACGGCCGATCCCATGGGTGTCATGCCTGCCTTCTACGACCAGTTTGGCCAGGCTGCGCAGACGACCTTCCCCACGCGCCAAAAGGGCGAGGCGACTGAGGACGATACCAAGCAAGACGATTCTGCCGAGGTGGTCCAGGAAGAAACCGTGCTGACCGATGATCGGCTCTATACCAGGCTCGACGGTCTGTATCAGACCATCGTGTCCTACGGTGACGAGGACCAGATCGGCGAGGTCATCGATTCCTTTAACAACGGTTATCTCCGAACGCCGCTGTCCACCCGTCAGGAGCTGTCGCAGAGTGCCTACGCCCTGCGCGACCAGATCAAAAAGACGCAAGATGAGCTCAACAACCTTAAGTATCAGGACGATACGGTCTATGCGGACGACATCGCCCACTTAAAGCAGCTTGCCGAGTGGATGTACGAGCGTGTCGACGTGATCTGCCAGAGCTGGGATATCTCGCTGGCCATTCCTGATGGTGAGTCGATGAGTTCCCACCAAAGCGAGATCCTGGCGCCCATCGCGCAGAGCGGCAACAGCGCGCTGAACCAGTACGACGCCAATGTGGGCTCCTGGAAGCCGCAGCAGCGTTCCTAAAATTAGTTCGCCATAGTCGGCATAACCTACGTGCGCAATTGATGTAAGCGCATGCTTATTGCTACAATTCGTACAAATATGCTTTAAACGCACGAGGAAGGAACCACATGTTTGGTTTTAAGAAAGAGCTCTACACGCCCGAGTATCAGCTTGCCGGCGACGAGTGCGCCGTTATCGAGACGTCGAAGGGTACCATCAAGGTCAAGTTTGACGGTGAGGGCGCTCCCATTCATGTCGCGAACTTCTGCGAGCTTTCCACGATGGGTTTCTATGATGGCCTTAAGTTCCATCGCTATGTGCCCGGCTTTGTCATTCAGGGCGGCGACCCCAATACCCGCGATATGTCCGGCGCCGACGTCGCTGCCGGTCTTGAGGGCCCTGACGGCATGCCCGGTACCGGTGGTCCCGGCTACTGCATCAAGGGCGAGTTTGCCACCAATCCGCGCAACAGCCATGTCGATGGTGCCCTTGCCATGGCACGCTCCATGGACCCCGATTCCGCGGGTTCGCAGTTCTACTTCTGCCTGGGTGCCCAGCATAACCTCGATTCCGGTTACACCGTCTTTGGTACCACGGTCGAGGGTCTCGATGTGATTTCGCAGCTGCGTGCCGGCGACGAGATCGTCCATGTCGAGATCGTTCACGAGTAAAGGGGACTTCCTTGAATAGCCAGCTGATCCAACAGGGCCGCGCCGCTTACCGCGCGGGTGATTTTTCCGCTGCAGCCCAGATGCTTGGGGCGGCAAAAACTCCCGATGAGATTATGGGCGAGGCCGATCACCTTCGTGGCAACGCCTTGATGCACTTGGGCATGTATGCCGAGGCCGCCGAGGCCTACGCCGCTGCCCTCAATGACGGCACCTACGGCAAGCGCGGCGCGCTGCTCACCAACCGCGGCAAGGCACTCGCCGCCGTGGGCGACTACACGACGGCCGCCCAGGCGTTCTCTGCTGCTACGCAGGATGCTTCCTATGCCACGCCGTTCAAGGCCTATCTGGGCCTGGGTAACGCGCTGTTCCAGTCGGGCGACTATGCCAACGCGGGTACTGCCTTCCGTCAGGCTGCCATCGACGGCGCCAATCCGGCTCCTGCCGCCGCACTGGGCGAGCTTGGTCGTTGCTTCATTAAGCTCGGCCGTCCGGCGGATGCCGTGGAGACCTACCGCACGGCTATCGACTTTGCCGGCCCCCGCGACGACACGCGTGCGCTCAACGCCGGCATGGGTCAGGCGCTTTCTGCCGCCGGCCGTCCCTCCGACGCACTCGACGCCTTTAACGCCGCTACTGCCGATGGCATCTACCAGCTCACTTCCGAGCAGGCCGATGAGCTTGCCCGCGTGCATGATTCGCTTGCCGCGCTGTCTGCCCAGACGGCTATGGCCACGGCTCCGGCGCCCGCGATGGACGCTCCTGCCGTCGATCCGCTCGATCCTACGGGCGCGACCGGTCAGTTTATGCCCGATCCCTCGGACACCGGCTTCTTTACGCTGTCCGAGTCCGAGATGGTCCAGCAGGACCGTCAGGATCGTAAGCAGGCCAAGGTCCGTCGTCGCCATCGCCACACGGGTCTCAAAGTCTTCATCGTGCTGCTTCTGCTCATTTTGATTGCTGCGGGCGGTCTGGGCTTTGCCTACACGCGCGGCTTTGGCTTCCCCTCGCAGGAGTCGGTTATCACCGATCTGTTCCAGGCTGCCGGCGACGGTGACACCGCAAAGGCCGAGTCTTGCCTGGCCTCGAGCCTGTCCGAGGACGCCAAGTCGATGATCATCTCCTCGATTCCGCAGGGCGCCACCGTGTCCGTCGAGGGCATGGATCAGTCCATGACCGAGACGACCGCCAAGGTCAAGGTTTCGCTGTCCAAGGGCGGCGAGCAGGAGTACACCGTCAAATTCGTGCGCTCCGACAATCATATCGGCTGGGCCGTTTCCTCGCTCGATATGGATTTCTCGGCTGCTGACAACCAGTAGTGACCTTATGGGATTTAGCTTTGCCCGGCGCTTCACCGCAAGTGAGGTGCCGGGCTTGCGCTAGTATCATGAGCTAGTAGTTTTCCAGCAATCATCCAACACATCAGGAGTTGCGTTGTTTTCTTTGATGGATATGTTCTTCGGTAGCTATGCGGGCGATCTTGCCATCGACCTCGGCACCGCAAATACGCTTGTCTCCGTGCGCGGCAAGGGCATCGTCATTCGCGAGCCCTCTGTCGTCGCCATCGATAAGAACGACGAGCGCATCCTGGCGGTCGGTATCGAGGCAAAGCGCATGCTCGGCCGTACGCCCGGCAACATCGTGGCCGTTCGTCCCCTGAAGGACGGCGTCATCGCCGACTTCGATGTTACCGAGGCTATGCTTCGCTATTTTATCGACAAGGCGTCCGAGAAGCGCTATCCGTGGACCCCGCGTCCGCGCGTTGTCGTCTGCGTTCCCTCCGGCGTCACGTCGGTCGAGAAGCGTGCTGTCTTTGAGGCCACGATCCAGGCTGGCGCTCGCCAGGCCTACCTGATCGAGGAGCCCATGGCTGCCGCTATCGGCGCCGATCTGCCCGTCGAGGAACCCACCGGCTCCATGGTCATCGACATCGGTGGCGGTACCACCGAGGTTGCCGTTATCGCTATGGGTGGCATCGTCGTCTCGCAGTCCATCCGTATTGCCGGCGACGAGTTCGATCAGGCCATCCTCACGCACGTTCGTGATGCCTACAACTTGGCCATCGGCGAGCGTACGGCAGAGGACATCAAGATCAAGGTCGGCTCCGCCGTGCCGCTCAAGGACGAGCTCGACGTCGAGGTCAACGGCCGCGACGTGATCACCGGTCTGCCCAAGACCGTGCGCATCGAGAGCGAGGAGATTCGTCGCGCGCTCAACAAGCCGCTCGACGAGATGGCCAAGGCCGTCAAGGACGCACTCGACGCTACGCCTCCCGATCTTGCCTCGGACCTTATGTACTACGGTATTTTGCTGACTGGTGGCGGCGCGCTGCTGCGCGGGCTCGACGTGCGCCTGCGCGATGAGACCGGTGTTTCGGTCAACGTCAGCCCCACGGCGCTCGATAACGTCGTTAACGGCTGTGCCCGCGTGCTCGAGGCCAATGCGTTTGATGGCGGCTTCGTCCAGACCAATGCTTAATTTCCAAAAGGTGGATTCCATTTGGCACGATCTTCGGGTTTCTCCACAAATCTGAATACCAAGCGACAATCAACGGGTATGCGCCCGTTGATTGTTTTCAGCCTGATTTCGGTGTTGCTGCTCACGTTTTACATCCGCGAGGGCGAGGCAGGACCGATTCATGCCGTGCGTTCGGGCGTGACGACGATTACCTCGCCGGTGCGCTTTGTGGGCTCGGCTGTGGCGGCCCCCTTCAATGCGATCGGCAACGTGTTCTCTAACCTTACGGCGTCGCAGGACACGCTTGACGAGCTTAAGAAGCAAAACGAGGAGCTGACCTCTAAGGTTGCTGAGCTCTCCGAGGCTCAAAAGACCGCCGAGCGTCTGGAGGGGCTGGTCGGCCTGCAGTCGACCTACAACCTCAAATCGACCGCTGCTCGTATCGTTGGTGCCTCGGGCGATGCCTGGACCTCGACCGTAACCATCGACAAGGGCTCTGCCGACGGCCTTACCATCAACATGCCCGTGACGAGTTCTGCCGGTGTTATCGGTCAGATTATCGAGGTATCGGCCAAGACCTCTACCGTGCGCCTTATTGGCGACGAGAACTCGGGTGTGTCCGCCATGGTACAGGACACGCGCGCCCAGGGCATGCTGCAGGGTCAGGCTGACGGCACGCTGCGTCTTGAGTACGTGAGCGTCGACTCCGATGTTAAGGTTGGCGACATCATCGTGACCTCGGGCATTGGCGGTGTATTCCCCAAGGGTCTACCGCTCGGCACCGTCTCGTCGGTTGAGAAGTCGGCAAACGACGTGTACTACACCATTGTGGTGCGCGCTCAGACCACGGCCGAGAACAACGAGGAAGTGCTGGTCATCACCTCGCTGACCGACGAACAGTCGGCTTCGGATGAGGACGTGAGCACCGCTAATAGCACGCCGCAGGGAACGTCGCGCGACGCTGCGACCAAGACGAAGGACGAGAGTTCGGATGACAGTTCCGACGCGTCCGAGACGACCGATTCCGGCTCGAGCGAATAGGGGGCATGTCCATGGATCTACACGAGCAGGGGATGAGCTCCCGTACGTTTGTAATCGCCGCCATCGTGTGCGTGCTGCTGCAGGCAGGCCTGGCACCGCAGATCTCCATTGCGGGCGGTCGCGTCAACTTCATGATTATCCTGGTGTGCCTAAGCGTGTTCTCGGGCGACCCGACCCGTGCCGTCGTGTGCGGTTTTTGCAGCGGCTTGTTCTATGACCTGTCCGCTGCCGTGCCGGTGGGCGTTATGTCGCTCCTGCTGACCGTGGGGTCTTTTTCCCTGGTGCACAGCGCCGTCGGTCAGACGGGCGGTACCCCGAGTGCGCGCGGCGTCACTGTGGGCGCCTTCGCGCTCGTCATTAATGTGATCTACAGCATCGTCTTGCTGTTTATGGGTTTGGAGACGAGCTTTGTCGTGGCGATCTTCGGCCATGCGCTGCCGTCCTCGATCCTGACGGGTCTGGTTGCCATTCCGTTTTTGATGTCCGGCGTCGTGCCGCAGTCCGGCTATGGATTCTCCGCACGTGGCGGACGCCAGACGGGTATGCGCTTTAAGCCCAAGACCCGTAAGCTCAAATAGGGGAGGCCCGTAGATGTCTTCCCAGATGACGGTTATTATCGCCGGTATCGTGCTGGTTGTGGCCATCGTGGTCGCGCTGGTCATCATGCGTCGTGGCGATTCCCGTTTTACCTACGATACGCAGCATGGAACGGCCCCGCGCGCCACCGAGGGCGAGGGTAATACCGCGGTGACCGCCTTTAAGGGCCGCTTTTCCATCCTCACCACGGGTGTGGGCGCGATGTTTGCGGCGCTCGCCGTCAAGCTGTGGGGCATGCAGATGGTCTCATCTGACTATTACGAGAAGCAGGCCAATAGTAATCAGACTCGCACCGTTACAACACCCGCTGTGCGCGGTCGCATCCTCGACCGCAATGGCGTGGCGCTTGTCCAGAACCGTCCCTCACTTGCTGTCGTGGCCTACCGCGACCTTGCCGAGGATGAGGTTCTGGTTCGCCATCTTGCCAACGTGCTTGGAATGCCTTACGTGGCGGTCCTTCGCAATATTCAGGACAATACAGAGGGCGCTCAGAGCCTGCATACCATCGCGACGGACGTCCGTCGCTCCACGGTTGCCTATATCAAGGAACACGCCGGCGAGTTCCCGGGCGTCAAGATTGCCGAGCGTACCGAGCGTCAGTATCCATATGGCGAGACGGCATGCCATATCTTGGGCTATACCGGCACCATTACCTCCGAGCAGCTCGAGGCCCAGAATAAGAAAACCTCTGGCGATGATGATGCTTCTGCTGGCAAGATTACGTACCAGTCGGGCGATATCGTGGGCCAGGCGGGCGTTGAGAGCTACTACGAAAACCTGCTGCAGGGCATTCGTGGCGAGCAGACCGTCAAGGTCGATGCCTCGGGCAATGTGACCGGTCAGGCCGGCGCCGTGCCCGCGAAGGCCGGCTCCGACATTAAGCTCACGCTCGACCTTAAGATTCAGCAGGCCTGTGAGACGGCGCTGGCGAGCGCTATCGAGCTTGCCAAGACCACTGGCTACAGCAATGCCGGCAACGGCGCAGTGGTGTGTCTCGATCCCAACAATGGCGAGATCCTGGGCATGGCGAGCGAGCCCAAGTTCGATCCGTCCGTCTTTATCGGCGGTGTCTCAAATGACGTGTGGACCGAGCTCAATGATGACAAGGGTTCGCACCCGCTGCTCAACCGCGCCATTAGCGGACAGTACATGTCGGCCTCGACCATCAAGCCGCTCTCGGCACTGGCCGGTCTTGAGTTTGGAACCTACACGTCGGGGCAGACGACCAACTGCACGGGTTATTGGACGGGTCTGGGCAAGTCGTGGGGCAAGTACTGCTGGCTGCATTCCGGCCACGGCACCATGACGCTGCAGTCGGGTATCGCCAACTCGTGCGACCCCGTCTTCTACGACATGGGCAAGGCGTTCTTTTATGACGAGAAACATTCCGAGGGCCTGCAGGAGGTCTTTCGTCGCTGGGGTCTAGGCAAGACCTGCGGTATCGATCTGCCGAGTGAGGGCGCGGGCCGTATTCCCGATGCCGAGTGGAAAGAGTCGTACTTCACCGACGCATCTGCCGAGGACCGCAAGTGGAATGCCGGCGATATGACCAACATTGCCATCGGTCAGGGCGACATCCTGGTGACGCCCCTGCAGATGGCGTGTGCCTATATGGGTCTTGCCAACGGCGGCAAACAGTACGTGCCTCACGTGTTTTTGTCTGCCGTGTCGCGCGATGGCGACGGCGATGCCTATAAGTACAACGGCAAGGGCAAGAAGAAGCGCCTGGAGGCCAAGATCAACAGCGATTCGGATTTGGCTCTTGTTCGCAACGGCATGCACGACGTGATTTACACGGCATCGACGTCCCTGGCGGCGCACTTTGGTACCCTGACGCCGCAGGTATACGGCAAGTCGGGCACGGGCGAGAAAAGCGGCGAGGACGAATACGCTTGGTTCTGCGCCTATGCACCGGCCGATAATCCCAAGTATGTCATCGCTACTGTCCTGGAG
>DAWBYD010000105.1:0-2756 GCA_052278285.1 Collinsella sp.
GGGCACCGATAATCCCCCGACCCCATAAGTTGCGGTGGAATACGGACTGTTTTGACCCTTTAAGCAGCAATTCAGTCCCTATTTCACCGCAACTCATTTGGTGCAAAGTAACATGTCCCCCTTGCGCCAATTAGCTGGTGTGGCGCCAGCGAGGGTCGGTGAGCGTACGCGCCACACCCAGGCCAACGGGCAAAAACGCCACGATGAGCACTGCGCGCACAAACCAGCCGAGCATATTGACCGTGTCGAAGGTGCACATGTAATACATCGAGCGATACAGATACAAACCCGGCACCATAATGACAATCGAAGGCACCGTGAGAGCGATACGCGGGTAGGTGAGCTTGACTTCGGCCAAGCTTGCCAGCAGACCCGATACCAGCGCGCCGATAAACGCTGCTGCCTCGGGAGGCATTCCCGTGCTGAGGCCCAGGAAGGGAATCATCGTCGGCGCATCGACAAGGGTCAGACGCAGGGTATTGGAAACGGCGCCGATCAACCCAGCTGCCGCGGCCATCTTTACCGGGCTGTTGAACATCACCGAGAAGCCGAATACGCCAACGAAGCTCATCACCACGCGCAGGAGCGTAAGGGCAAGCGGCGAAAGGCCCAGTGGGGCAAAGTCGTCCGGCGCCAGGCCAACACACTCGGCAACCATCCAACCTACGAGGGTCGCCATCACAATAATCGATACGGCATATGAAAGGCGCTCGATACCGCTTCGCATGTCGAGCTTAGCGATGTCGAGGCCTGCCGTAATGAGGGGAAAGCCAGGAATCACAAAGAGCATGGCGCCGATATAGCCTTCTTGGTGCGACATTGCCCCCGGTATGACCTGGCCAAGGCCGAGCAATGCCAGCAGATACGAAACGCAAGCGAGCGCAACACCGGTCGTCAGCGCGCTGAACTGACCAAGGCCTTGCTTGAGAATATGGGAGCGGGCAAAGTTGCCGACACCCGCGCCCACGAACGCGCAGGCCATCTCGATAGGGCCGCCGCCGAGCAAAAAAACGAAGGCGCCACAGGCGCAGGCCGCCGCAAGGCCCTGTTGCCAAGGCACGTAATCAGGTTTTGAGCTCTCAACGGTCTTGAGCATCTCGTGATACTCATGCACCGTAAAACGGCGACCATATGTCTCGATTTCCTTTAGGAAGCTCTCCATCATCCAAATGCGATGGGTATTGACGCCCGTTGTGGGCAAGCTGACAACCTCATTAAAGCAGTGACCATCTTCGATGCAAGTACATTCAAACGACAGGAGACTTAAGTCAACGTGGATGGTCACACCGAGTACGGCGGCGACGCGATTCATGGTATCGCGAACACGCCAGGCACCCGTTCCGCTCGCGAGCATAAGCATACCGGTTCGGCAGATGATGGATGATTTATCGGTTAGCGGCGCATCGACGGCAAGCTCATCGCCTGCCGTCACGATCTGGTGCCAGTCAGTTTTCATATGGAGCGCGCCGGCACGAACACCGTGGTGCATGGGGGCTCTCGAAAGCAGCGAGTTAAGGCGCGAAGACTGTGGGGGCTCCGTTGATTCGTCCTCAACCTCATCAGCCTCTTCATCGACCAGATCAAAGGAATCAAGCGGCGCTGGCTCGCGACGGTCGATCAGCTCCTCGTCCTCATCATCAAAGTAGTTGAACTGATCGAGCATGTCCTCTTCAATCGCGCGCTCGCTCGCATCGTCCATCCCGGTGCTCCCTTCCTATCGACTAACCCCCATCCTAGACAGCGACGGCTAAAGGAAACATAAAAGAGACGGCTGTCATGCGAACCATGCGCGCAATAGCCGTGGGTAGTCGTTTAAGAACGTCCACAATGACTATTGACAGCCAAGGCAACGCCGATGCCTTGGCAACGACAGCGAAAGCCCGCCAGAGCGAGCAAGGTGCCTTGAAACAAGGCGGCATTGACCTTTTGGTCATGCCGCCGAAGTTGAAAGGCAGATTGCCGCTCTGGCGGGCTTGCAGCGTCAACTGGTTACGGCGTTTGGCAAAACGCCGTAACCCCCTAGTACATCTTTGCGCCGGCAGGGATGGAAGCGTCGAGCTGAATCAGGTTAAGGCGCTCCTCGCCCTCCTCCTCGTGGATGGCGCTGATGAGCATGCCGCAGCTGGGGATACCCATCATCTTGCGCGGAGGCAGGTTGGTGATGGCGAGCAGGGTCTTGCCGACCAGGTCCTCGGGCTCGTAATAATCGTGAATACCGGAGAGAATGGTACGGTCGGTGCCGGTACCGTCATCGAGCGTAAAGTTCAGCAGCTTCTTGGACTTCTTGACGGCCTCGCATGCCTTGACCTTCACGGCGCGGAAGTCGCTCTTGGAGAAGGTATCAAAGTCGACGAACTCCTCAAACAGTGGCTCGACGGCAATCTTGGAATAATCAACCGTGGGCTTGAGCGGCTTGACGAAGGGGCTCGCGGTGTTGCCGGCCTCGGCAGCCTTGGCAGCAGCGGCACCGGACTGGAAACCCTTCTCGGGCTTCATGTGCGGGAACAGCAGCACGTCGCGGATGGAAGCCTGGTTGGTGAGCAGCATGACCACGCGGTCGATACCGATGCCGATGCCGCCCGCGGGAGGCATACCGTACTCGAGGGCGCGCACGTAATCCTCGTCGTACTCCATGGCCTCGTCGTCGCCGCCGGCCTTCTCGGCCATCTGGGCAGCGAAGCGCTCGGCCTGGTCGACCGGATCGTTGAGCTCGGAGAACGCGTTCGCGTACTCGTGGCCGGCGATGACCAGCTCAA
>DAWBYD010000106.1:0-7127 GCA_052278285.1 Collinsella sp.
AACTGACGGGGGGCGGCGGGGGAAATGCGCAGCCAGGCGCCGGCTGCAAGCTCGATTTCCTCACCGTCGAGCGTGACCGAGCCGGCGCCCTCGAGCACGCCATAGATTTCCTCGTTTTCCTTGTGTGCATGGACGAACGGAACGCCAGCGCCGGCGGGAAGATTGTTGACACTGACCTCTGCCCCGGTAAGCCCGAGCAACTCGTGCAGCTCGACACGGCTCTCGTTGCCGATGTGGGTCTTTGCATAATTAGCCATAATGGTTCCTCTCTTGGGGTTGATTTACCTTGCAGGCATCTCCTGCGTGAGATATATTCAACGCGAAGGCGCATGCAAATACGAGTACGCACATATTTGTAACTGCGTACTTTTTTGTGAAACCGGTATGGTCAAGGAGGTTGAGTCTCCCGTGATGGCGAAAGAGGAGCTTCCGGAGTGTCCGGTCGCAACGGCGGTAGCGCTCATTGGCGGCAAGTGGAAGCTGCTTATTATCCGTAACTTGCGCGTGCGACCCTGGCGTTTCAACGAGTTGCGCCGCGACCTTGAGGGGATCTCTCAGAAGGTGCTTACCGATAGCCTGCGGCAGATGGAGGATGATGGGCTGGTCTTTCGCCACGACTATGGCGAGAATCCTCCCCGCGTTGAGTATGGCCTTACCGAGCTCGGCCGCCAGATGATGCCCATCATGGACTCGCTCGCAGACTTCGGCGCTTATTACAAGACAATTGTTCCGTAGCGGACACGCTGCTTAGGGATGGAGTACCGCTACGAGTACGGTAGCGGTGCTCCTACGGCTGCTGTCGATTCCGTAGTTATAGAGCGGAAGGAGGCTACAATGGGGTCGTCCGCCCCACAAGAAGGTCCTCCCTTCCCGGTATGGCGCCGACATACGCATGCCTCAAGGGAGCCTGGGATACATCTTTGATATCTTCCACGAACTACTGGAGTGCGGCACAGTCGGATGACTAGACCGTTTTCGTTGGAGCTTGGTTGTTTGCCTGTGTGAATGGCGTATTTGCTTTAGCTAGTGGTTGCGACGCCTTGTTGCGGAAATGCCAACTGCCGCGACTACACCACCGGCAACATTCAGGGCTGCCGCTATCGCGCTGTTGTCGCCCGTCGCGGGTAGGGTGGTCCCGGCTGGTTTAACTGCCGTTACTGCCTTGGTGGAAACGGGATTTGCCACGGGCTTTTCTGTCTTGGGCTGCGGTGTGGGCTCGGGCTTGGTTTCCGGTTCGGGTTTGACCTCTGGGATCGGCTTAACACTTGGATCGGGTTTGGAACCGCTCGTATCGGTTGCAATCAAGTGCACGTCGCTGTCGAAGACGTAACGGATGTAGTAATCGTGCCGCGTCTCGTGCATAATCCCCTGCCCGCTGTCGAAGTCACGGTCAACGTGTGTGCCAAGGTGGGTTGAGCTGACAAGGTTCAGTCTGTAAGGGATTTGGTCGTCAGCGTAGCCGCCTGTAAAGACTGCGGTTGCTCTAACGTGATTGTCGATCATGGTCAGGGCAATAGAGACGCTGGCCTCTTTGGGGTTCTCGGTTTTTATAAGGCTTTCGGTATCGGTGTCGATCTTGAAGAGATGGACAGTGTCGTTAAGCCCGTAGATGAAGTCCTCGGGTTTGTCGGGGAAATCGTATACAAACGCCTCATTCTGGACCAACATGAAGGCAGGAGGGAGCTCCAGATCATAGTTATGGTCGACAACGGTGGTGGCTGTGAGACTGCCTTCTGCGTTGGCTTCGTCGCAGGCAATGGGTGCTACGACATCGGTTTCGGGCATTTTGGTCGCCAGTGCTGCGCAGGGTAGCAAAAGCAGCCCTGCCACAAGAATGCTTACTTCGAAGGCGGCGGCTCTGGCACCTGCATGACGCTTGACGTCGCGGGTAGACAGGCCAGTCCGTTTGTTATGGGTCTGCGGTGCAACATGCTGTCCATACATAAGGCGCTCCTTGTTCGTAGGCCGGTTTCCGCGGGTCCATATTGCGCTTGGCCGATGCGGCTAGGCTCTTTCACGCGAACGCTTACGCGAGCAGGGAGAAAGCTCAAGTTTATTTTCCCACAGTCGATACTTTGCGAGCAACGATTTGCTGTTCAATTCTCGGAGAGAGAATCAAGGCGGCTGAGGAGTTATCAGCCAATAAGATTGTGTCTAGAGAACACGAACAAGAGATATGGCCTGCAGACGACTGAATAGCTCCATCTGTTTTGGTTACAACAAAATACGTGCCGTGCGCCTGCGGCATGAAGAAGGGAGATTCCTATGAATATCGTTGTGTTGAGCGGCAGCCCGCGTAAGGGCGCCAATACCGACACCATGGTCGAGACGTTTGCCGAGACCGCGCGTGAGGGCGGCAATACGGTCGAGGTCATCCGCGTTGCCAGCAAGAAGATCGCCGGCTGCTTGGGATGCCAGTACTGCTTCGCCCATGAGGGCGTCTGCGTGCAGAAGGACGACATGGCCGACGTGATCGAGTCACTGAAAGACGCCGATATGGTTGTCTTCGCTTCGCCTATCTACTGGTTTGATATTACTGCGCAGGAGAAAGCCGCTATTGACCGCCTGTACGCCTTCGGTGCCACGGGCTTCCCGTTCACCAAGACGGCCCTTTTGCTCGATAGCCACAGCGAGGGCGTCTATGATGCGGCGATCGCTATGTACAAGTCGACCTGCGCGTACTGCAAGTGGGAGGACCAGGGCATTGTCACCATCAGCGGCATGACCGAGCGCGACAGCATGGCATCGTCGCCCAAGTTGGAAGGGGTGCGAGAGCTCGCCCGCAAGCTCGCCTAAGGACAAGAGGAGCGCATGGCAATCAGCGTTGGCGGAAAATGCTTGCTATCCTTACCAAGAGGAATGCTGATTGCCATGCGTTGATGCTTCCGCGGACAATTCCGGCGTGCTAAAACGCCTTCTCGTTCAAGAATTCCCTGAACGCGGGGATGTCAAAGCCAACGAGACCACGCCCGCGCTCTCCGATGACGCCGTCCTCGAGGAGGCGGCGCTTGTATTGGCTTGCATAGTTGCTTGCGACGCCCATACGCTTGGCTATCTCCGAGACCCTGCTGGGGCCAGAATCGGGCAGCATCGCGAGCAAAAACTCAATGTCTTTATCGGAAAGCTCCCGATAGGTCGTTTCGAGAATGCGATCGCGCAGTTCCATGCGGGCAAGCAGAGAACCCTGCTGGACATCAGATGCGCTGATTTTGGGCGAGCTCTCCGAAACATCCCAAGTGCGATATCCGACGAGCTGCATCATGTAGGGGAATCCGTCGACGGCCTTCACAGCATCCTCGAGCGCTTCTGGTGTGATTGAACGTCCTCCGGCCTCAACGGTTTTGCGAAAGGCGTTTGCAATTTCAACGTCAGTGATTCGTCCTAGCTGATGATATTGGGAACGCCTGAGGAACGAGACGGAATCGTTACGCAGCAGTGCCGATACTTTGTAAGGCAGCCCTGCCATGAGTAGGGCAACTTTTTTACCTTCGCGTACAAAGTGCTGGTAAACAGAGGCAAATTGAAGCATTTCTTCGAGATCGACGGTGACTTCATCGATGGTGATGAGAAGTCCGATGTCATGTTTTTCGAGTTGTTTAAAGATGCCATTCATGCGTGTGCGCCAGTTGCCCTGGGCCTTTTGAGCATATGTCCAATCGAGACCCACTGGACCAATTTGAACGCCGTTTATGCGCACGTGAGGCTGTGAGAGGTAGCTGTCTGCCGCCTCTTCGGTTCGCTCGATAATATCTTCGAGCATGCCAGGCATGGCGGAGACATTTGCTGCGATCCAGCCGTGTTCAAGCGCCGTTTCTGAAAGGAGCGAGAGAAGCGCCGTCTTGCCCGTTCCCCTTGCGCCCGTAAAAATAGTCGACAGGTTTGGATCTCCCGGGCCGTTGATAAAACCACGGTTGATGTCACGCAGAATATGCTCGCGACCCGCTAGAAAGGGAGGGATACTTCCGAACGTCGGGGTAAAGGGGTTCTTGCTGTACTCCATGGTGTCTCCTTTGCAAGTTTTGCTAATTTTTGCAAGTTTTGCTAATTTTTGCAAGTTTTGCTAACGACCGACCAAAGGGCATCGAAGCAGTGACGCTGACATTTTTTAACGCAGAAAAATAAGCAGAAATCAATTAATCTGCGTTAAGAAATAGTTGAGAAGAAAAACGACGAGTCCCGGGCGCAATGCCGTTGCGCTCCGGGCCTCGTCGCTTTGCGAAGTATCTAACGGTCTCGTTGCCGTGGTACCTAGTCAAACAAGCTCGGCATGTCGTTTTCTTTCATGAGGGCACCGGCGGAGGGCAGACTCTGCGCGGTGAACTTCTCGGCCGAGACGCCGGCGCCAAGAATCTCCTCGGTCGTGCCGACGGTGGTGACCGAGCGGCCCTTCTTGGCCGTAAAGGCCTGGACGCCCTGCGTGTTGGTGGTCGTCTTGGTCTTGAGCAGCGACGTGTTGAAGTTCATCAAACGATAGTCGCTCGAGACCAGCGCGATGTCGCGATCTTCCTTGAGCACCTGGGCATACAGCAGCTTGCTGCCACCGTAGATGGCGTTCTTGAGGCGCTTGCGGTTGGTCTTGGTGACGTATCCGGAAAGCGCGACGCGCACCACGCGGCCGTTCTCAAAGACGAACAGCACGTCGGCTTTGTAGTCCTCGGGGTCGATGACCCAGATGACACTCTCGTCGGGTTCCATCTCAAGATCGGTCGGCAGGTACGAGCCCAGCTGGGCCGACTTGGTGTCCTCAAACGCCGCAACCTTGCACTTGTACACCTGGCTCTTGTTGGTAAAGACCAGCAGCTCGTGGGTGTTGGAGGACGGGAACTCGATAAAGGGCTTGTCGCCGTCCTTGTACTTGAGCGTGGTCGCCTTTTTGAGTACGCGGTCCGTCATCTTCTTAAGGTAGCCATCGCGCGAGAGCATGATGGTGACCGGGTACTCCTCGACCTCGGGCTCCAAGCTTACTTCGATAACCTCATGGGGCTCGATCCTGCCCGTGCGGCGCGGCATCACGTACTTCTTGTTGACCGCGGCCAGCTCGTCGCTGATGACCTTCTTGATGTTCTCCTCGCTGGAGAGGATCTCCTCAAGCTCGGCAATCTCACCCTCGAGCTTAGCGATGTCCTTGGTGCGGTTGAGGATGTACTCCTCGTTGATGTTGCGGAGCTTGAGCTCGGCAACAAACTCCGCCTGGGTCTCGTCGATGTTGAAACCCTTCATAAGGTTGGGCACGACCTCGGCTTCGAGCTTGGTGCCGCGGATGATGGCGATCGCCTTGTCGATGTCAAGCAAGATCGCCTCGAGGCCGTGCAGCAGGTGCAGACGCTCGGACTTTTTGCCCAGGTCAAAGTTAATGCGGCGACGCGTGGACTCAATACGCCACTTGACCCACTCGTGCAGAATCTGGCGCACGCCCATAACGCGAGGGTAACCATCGACCAGCACATTGAAGTTGCACGAGAACGAATCCTGCAGCGTGGTCGAACGATAGAGCTTGGCCATGAGCTTGTCGGGGTCGACGCCGCGCTTAAGGTCGATGGCGATGCGCAAGCCCGAGAGGTCGGTCTCGTCGCGGATGTCGGCGATCTCCTTGACCTTGCCTTCTTTGGAGAGCTTGACGATGCGCTCGATGATGACATCGGTCTTGGTGGTGTAGGGGATCTCATAGACCTCGATGATGCGCTCTTCGGGAATCCAGCGCCAGCGGGAGCGGATCTGGAAGCTGCCAAGACCGGTCTCGATGATCTTCTCCATCTCCTCGCGGCGGTAGATGATCTCGCCGCCGGTTGAAAAGTCGGGCATGGGCATGTACTCGAGCAGGTCGCAGTCGGGATCCTGCAGGTAATGCATGGTGGCGGTGCAGACCTCGTTGAGGTTGAAACCGCAGATGTCGGACGCCATGGCGACGCCGATGCCCTTGTTGGCCGAGACGAGGATATTGGGGAACGTGGTGGGCAGCAGACGCGGTTCCTTCATGGCTCCGTCGTAGCTGTCGACGAAGTCGACCGGGTCCTTGTCGATGTCCTTGAAGATCTCGGCACTGATGGGGGAGAGCTTGGCCTCGGTGTAACGCGAGGCGGCGTAACTCAGGTCGCCCGAATAGTACTTGCCAAAGTTGCCCTTCGACTCCACGAAGGGGGCAAGCAGCGCTTCGTTGCCCGTCGCCAGACGCACCATCGTCTCGTAGATCGCGGCGTCGCCGTGCGGGTTGAGCTTCATGGTCTGGCCCACGATGTTGGCGCGCTTCTGGCGCTCGCCCTTGAGCAGACCCATCTTGTACATGGTGTAGAGCAGCTTGCGGTGCGAGGGCTTAAAGCCGTCGATCTCGGGGAACGCACGCGAGACGTTGACGCTCATGGCGTAGGGCATGTAGTTGACCTCGAGCGTCTGCGTGATCGGCTGGTCGGTGACCTCGGAGTGCAGGCCGATGACGTTCTCGGCGTTGACCTGCTTTTTCTTTGGCTGGTTCTTCGTCTTCTTCTTTGCCACGATTTCCTCTTGAACTTCTTATGGGCCGTCGTTATCGATTTGCTGCTATTGCAGGTCCAGCTGGTCCAGGTATTCCTTGCCGTGCTCGGAGATATGGCGCTTGCGGCCTGCCTCGTCGTTGCCCAGCAACAGGTTGAACATGGTTTCCATCTTGGTGACGTCCTCGGGCTCCACCTTGATCAGGCGGCGCGTCTCGGGGTTCATGGTGGTGAGCCACATCATGTCCGGATCGTTCTCACCAAGACCCTTGGAGCGGTTGATCGAGCATTTCTGGTCGCCGATTTCCTTGAGGATGCCGTTCTTCTCGAGCTCGGTGTAGGCAAAGTAGGTCTTCTCTTTGCAGTTGATCTCGTAGAGCGGCGACTCGGCGATATACACGTAACCCTCGTCGATGAGCGTGGGCACCAGGCGATAGAGCATGGTGAGCACGAGCGTGCGGATGTGATAACCGTCGACGTCGGCGTCTGTACAAATGATGACCTTGTTCCAGTTGAGGTTGTCCAGGTCAAAGGCGCCAAGGTTTTTGATGCGCTTGTCCTTGATCTCCACGCCGCAGCCCAGCACGCGCATGAGGTCCATGATGAGGACGGACTAAAAGATGCGCGGGTAGTCTTCCTTTAGGCTGTTGAGGATCTTAC
>DAWBYD010000107.1:0-2798 GCA_052278285.1 Collinsella sp.
GATCCCCTGCGTTTACGGCCTTGAGGTCGGCTCGCGGAGAAGGACGTGGTTGATGGGAGTACGTGTTCCCTTCGCTGTTTCGCGCTTCGCGCGAAAGGCGCGCTACTTTGGGATGGGTGGGCAATGTGGTTGTTGCGGCAACTGGTCCCCATCATAAATTACCCTTGGCATACTTGCGCGAAAACCTGCCCGTGCTACACTTGCAATTGCTGTTTCAGGGCGGGGTGAAATTCCCCACTGGCGGTAAATCGGGCGGTGTCAAAGGGACGCCGTGGCGCAGGTAAAGTGCCTGCGGCCGAGCCGATGAGTCCGCGACCCGTGTGTGCGTTGGTTCGCATGCCGGCTGAACTGGTGAGATCCCAGTACCAACGGTTAGAGTCCGGATGAAAGAGGCAGGTGATCTTATGTCTGAACAGTCGCAGCATATCCATTTTGAGAACACGAATAGGTGGAGCACCAAACAGCTCGTTACCATGGCGTTGATGTGCGCCTTGGGTGCCCTGTTTATGTACGTGCAGCTGCCCATCCTTCCTTCGGCGCCGTTTTTGACCTACGACCCGTCGCTGGTGCCGGCGATGGTGTGCGGGTTTGCGTACGGCCCTGGTGCCGGCACTGCCGTTGCCGCCATGGCGATCGTTATCCATGCGCTTACCACGGGCGATTGGGTCGGTGCGCTTATGAACTTGGTTGCCACGCTGGGCTACATTCTGCCCGCGGCTATTGTCTACCAGAAGATGCATACCTATAAGGGTGCCGTGATTGGTCTGGTGCTCGGCGTTATTGCCGCTACGGCGTTGTCTATGGTCGCAAACCTTACCATTGGCGTATGGTTCTGGTATGGCTCGGTCGATGTGATCGCCCCGCTTATGATTCCTGCCGTGCTGCCGTTCAACCTTATCAAGACCGTGCTTAACTCGGTATTGACGCTTGCGGTGTACAAGGCGGTCTCCAACCTCATCACGCCTAAAAAGGACCAGGTCAAAGGCCGCGCATGATTGAGTGTCGGGGCGTTTCCTTTAGCTATGACGGTGCTGCACCGGCGCTCGACGGCGTCGATCTAAACATCGAGGACGGCGAGTTTTTCTGCATCCTCGGTGGTAATGGGTCGGGCAAGTCGACGTTTGCCAAGCATCTGAATGCACTGTTGCAGCCCGATGCGGGCACGGTGCGTATCAACGGTATGGATGCGTCCGACCTCGAGCTGGTCTATGACATTCGTTCGACCGCGGGCATGGTATTCCAGAATCCCGATGATCAGCTGGTGGCAACGCTTGTCGAAGATGACGTTGCGTTTGGTCCCGAAAACCTTGGCGTGCCATCGGCACAAATTGCGCAGCGCGTACGCGAGGCGCTAAAGGGCGTGGGCCTGGTGGGCTTTGAGCGCCACGAGACTCATGCGCTTTCGGGCGGCCAAAAGCAGCGCGTGGCGCTTGCCGGCGTGCTCGCCATGGAGCCGCGCGTTCTCATTTTGGATGAGGCTTCCTCGATGCTCGATCCGCGTGGACGTCAGGGCCTTATGAAGGCTTGCCGCGCGTTGCACGATCGCGGCATGACCATCGTGATGATTACGCACTTTATGGAAGAGGCCGCCGAGGCCGATCGTGTCGCGGTGTTTCGGGCAGGGCGCGTTGCCATGATCGGTACGCCCGAGGAAATCTTGACGCGGGCGGACGAACTTGCGCAGCTCAACCTGGATATGCCGGCGTCGTGCTGTCTGGGTAGGGCACTTCGTGAGAAGGGCGTACGCGTTTGCGCGCAGGTGCGTGAGGCGGATATGGTCGCCGATATAGTGCAGGCTTATGCCGAGCGGAGTAGGACGGGCATTGCCGGGCGGCCTTTCGCATCCGATCCTCGTATTCCCGACAACGTCTCCTCTGCAATCGATGGCGCAGACGCGCTGGAGCCCGTCATCGAGATTTCGCACCTTTCGTATAGCTATTCGCTGAGCGCCCGCGAGCGTCGCCGTTGGCACAAGCGCTCAGCCGTCGAGGGCGCATCGAACAAACAGGCTCTCTGGGGCAACGACCCCAGCAGCCCCTGGGCACTGCGTGATGTATCGCTGACGGTGCGTCGTGGCGAGTTCCTGGGCCTTGCGGGCCATACCGGTTCGGGTAAGTCGACGCTGGTTCAGCATCTCAACGGTCTGATTCGTCTCCAGGAGGGTTCCGTTTACGCGTTGGGGCTCGACCTGGTAAACAAGAAAAATGCCGCCGCGGTTAAGGCAAAGGTCGGCGTGGTATTTCAGTATCCAGAGCGTCAACTGTTTGCCGAGACCGTGGCACAGGACGTGGCGTTTGGTCCGCATAACCTTGGCTTGTCGCAGGCCGAGGTTGCCCGCCGCGTTGAGTCGTCGCTCGCGCGCGTGGGCCTCGATCTGGCCACGGTGGGCGACAAGAGCCCCTTTGAGCTTTCGGGCGGGCAGCAGCGGCGCGTGGCGTTTGCCGGCGTGCTTGCCATGGAGCCCGAGGTCCTGGTGCTCGATGAGCCCATGGCGGGGCTCGATCCGGCGGCGCGCAGTGATTTCCTGGAGTTCATCGATCGACTTCACCATGGGGGCCTGACCGTCGTCATGGTCTCACACAGTATGGATGACCTAGCCAATTGCTGCGACCGCATCGTTGTGATGAACGAGGGCACGGTGTTTGCCGAGGGCACGCCCGCTCAGGTTTTTGCGCATGCTGATGAGCTCAAATCAATCGGCTTGGGTGTTCCCGCTGCCCAGCGCATGGCGCTGGCGCTTGCGAAGGCAGGCGTGCCACTGCGCTTTGGCGGCCTCTATACGGTTGAGTCGCTGGCAG
>DAWBYD010000108.1:0-2149 GCA_052278285.1 Collinsella sp.
CGAGCGGTTCTTGTTTGCTGTCGCTGGTGCTCCCGGGCGAGCATGGCCGTGTGCTGGCGCTTTGCCCTTCCGTTTCCGATTACGAGCGCGAGCGCGCCGTCTTGGTGCTTCCGTTTTTGGATGGCTCGTCGATGGATGTCGTTTTTGCATCCGATGGCCAAAGGTTGGGCTCCATTTGTCTCGATAGCCGCGTGGCCAAGCTGGAATCCAAGATTAACTACAAAGCAAAGCCTGCGCTGTGTGCGCTTATCCGCGATGCGCAGCGTGGCGAACACTGCGGTCGCTACGAGATCGATGCCATTCGCTATTTGCCGGCAGACTCCGGCGCGGTGTGGCGCTATGAGGTTACCTGGGCGGGAGACTCCCAGTGCGCGCCTGAGCTTCAGATCTTCGATACGCATATGAATGCCATCGATGCTACCGTGCATGTGTTCGAATCGCAGGTCGATGTGCCGCAGCAGAATGGATGCCGTGTCAATAAAACGTATCTGAGCGTTGAGATGCCTCAAGATATACGAGATTTTGTCGCGATTGTGAGCGATTCCACAGAGCAGATCCAGAGCGGGTTTTGCGCCATGGATGGTCGCCTGTACAACGGCATGGTCGACGACAGCTGGAACCGCATGAAGGATGCACGCGCTGATGACGCAGCTTATCGACGTTGGTTTGAGCAACATCGCGCAAAGCCGGGCGATCTGGCGTGCCAGCGTGTCGCTTCGGTGGCTTTTGCCTATAGACCACTCGTGAGTATTGTGGTGCCGTGCTACAAGACTGATCGGGAATACCTGCGCGAGCTGCTGGACTCGGTGCTAGCCCAGAGTTATGACAACTGGGAACTGCTCCTTATGGATGCCTCGCCTGAATGGGATGCGGTGGCCGCCCTTGCGGCAGGCGCCAACGACGAGCGCATCCGTCGCATCGAGCTTCCCGGCAACG
Source organism: Collinsella sp. (assembly GCA_052278285.1). Taxonomy (GTDB): domain Bacteria; phylum Actinomycetota; class Coriobacteriia; order Coriobacteriales; family Coriobacteriaceae; genus Collinsella. The sequence continues at coordinate 937 of DAWBYD010000108.1, forward strand.
GCGGTATTGTGCTCAACACCAACGCAGGTATCGAGCGAGCGACAGGCGACTACGTCGCGTTCTTGGACCATGACGACATTCTGGAACCGGACGCGTTATTCCAGTATGTTTCCGCGCTGAATAAGGCGGCCGAGGACAAGCGTCCCCAGGTCCTGTTCTGCGACGAGGACATGTTCCAGAAAACGGGGGAGTGGGGCCAGCCGGTCTTTAAGACGCGGCTCAACGTCGACCTGCTCTATAGCCATAACTGCGTGACGCATTTCCTGATGGTGGAGAAGGCGCTCATCGATCGTATTGGCACGTCCCCGGAAGACGTTGCGGGTGCCCAGGACTACGACTTGACGCTTCGCTGCCTTTCGGCGGACGCGCGGTTTGAGCATGTTGCGCATGTGCTGTATCACTGGCGCGTGCAGCCGGGAGCGACCGCCGATGGCTCTGCCGATAGCAAGCCGTATGCTATTGAAGCTGGGCGCCTTGCGCTGCAGCGCCACTTTAACGCGCTGGACATTTGCGGAACAGTCGAGGAGACCGAGACGCCGTTTGTCTATCGCATGCGCTATGCGCTGCCGGAGTCTGCGCCGCTGGTGAGCATTGTGATTCCCACCAAGGACCACGTTGAGACGCTCGATGCCTGTGTGATGTCGATCGCCCAGAAGGCCACGTATACCAATTACGAGATCGTCTTGGTGGAGAACAACAGTGAAGCCCCGGAGACGTTTGCGTATTACGAAACCCTGCCAGAGCGCGTGGCTGCAGCATCCGAAGGCAAGGGCATCGCGCGCGTTGTGTACTGGCCGGGCGAGTTCAATTACTCTCAGATCATCAATTTTGGTGTGAAGCACGCCAAGGGTGACTATCTGCTGCTGCTCAACAACGATACCGAGGTCATAAGCCCCGACTTTATCGAAGAGATGATGGGCTATCTGCAGCGTCCCGATGCGGGCGTGGTGGGCGCCAAACTCTACTTTGCCGATCATCTGGTGCAGCATGCCGGCATTTTGGTTGGCGTGCGTGGCGCACTTGCCCATGCCAACCAGGACTTCTCGGCAAAGCGCGAGGGCTATCTTGCCCGCGCTGTGCGCCCGGGCAACTTTAGCGCCGTAACGGGTGCCTGTCAGATGGTCCGCCGCGACGTATTTGAGCGGGTCGGAGGCTACGCCGAGGAATTCGCCGTCGGCTTTAGCGACGCGGACTTTTGTCTGCGCGTGTGGGA
>DAWBYD010000109.1:0-2143 GCA_052278285.1 Collinsella sp.
AGGCGGCATTGACCTTCTGGTCATGCCGCCGAAGTTGAAAGGCAGATTGCCGCTCTGGCGGGCTTGCAGCGTCGACCGATCCGCCGTTCGTTAGAACGGCGGAACCAACCCTACATGACCATAACGTAGCGCGATCCCACGTAGTACTGCTTACCCATCAAAACCGGCTCGTCATCGGGACCGGTAAAGCCGGCACGCAGGTTGAGCAGCGGATCGTGCGGAGCAATGCCCAGCTCGGCCGCCTGCTCGGCGTTAGCTCGAACGGCCTCGACCGTACGGTAGCCAACCGAGACAATCGGCGTTCCGCCAACACGCTCGACCTCGGCAAAAATCGACTTGTCCTCAAGATCGGCCGTCAAAAGCTCACGGTAGGCGTCAAACGGCACAAAGATGTTCTCCTCAAAGATTGGCTCGCCGTCGGCCGTACGCACGCGCTTGATATGCAGCAGCAGCGCATCCTTCTGCAGGCCAAAGAACTCCATCTCGTTTTGGCGCGCCGGCACAATCTGGCGATCGACCACATGTGCACCGGCCTTCATGCCGTTGTTGGCACACAGCGCGGTAAACGTCTGCAACGTCGAGGCGTGGAACTGGCGATTGATGTGCGGCGTGGAAACAAAGGTGCCGCGGCCCTGCTGCTTAACCAGGTAGCCATCGGAGCACAGCTCCTCGACGGCGCGGCGCACCGTGATGCGGCTCACCTCGTACTGCTCGGCTAGCTCAAGCTCGGACGGAATACGCTCCTTGGGTGCATAAACACCTTTCTCGATCGCATCCTTGATTTCGTCATAAATCTGCTGGTAAAGCGGTGCATTTTTGGGTGTAGGCATATCTAATCACTCTTATCGAAATATCGAAATAACTAATACGTATATAACGTCTAGTTTCATGTTACCTCATAATGATAAAACGATACACCCTCCCTACCAAAAAGCGACAGCTTCATTTTGGTAGGTTTTATCTGGGCAAACGAAGGCCTCCCGAAAGCAGCGAGGCTTTCGGGAGGCTCAAGCGGACAGGATTGCGCCGTGCCGGCAAAATGCCAACACTCTACCTGCCGTCGTCCTGCTGCAGGCTGTCCTGCTCGCTGAGGCGCGCCTGCCTGCTGGCCATGCGTGCGGGCTTGTCGGGATCGGGAACGGCCGTGGGCATGGGCTCGTCGACATGACCACCCCACCAGCCGCCCACAAAGTTGAGCGTGTGGAACACGTTGATCACGGCGCCGGGATCAACGTCGCACACCAGCTTGATAATGTCCTGGCTCTCGTAGGTCGAGACAACGGTGTTCAGCAGGTACATCTTTTCGCGGCTGTATCCGCCGACGACCTCGGCGCAGCTAATGCCGTGCTGAAAATGGTTTACGTAGGCAGTCATGACCTCGTCTGCCTTACGCGTCGTGATCTGCAGCGTCACGCGGTCGTAGCGACGATAGAAACTGTCGATGGTCTTGGTCGAAATAAACTGGAACACGATGGAATACGCCGCCTTGTCCCAGCCAAACATAAAGCCAAAGATCGCCAGGATAAAGCAGTTGAAACCAAAGATGACGCCCCAGATGGTCTTGCCCGTGTGGTTGGAAACCCACAGCGCGATAAAATCGGTGCCGCCGGTGGATGCGCCGGATTTAAGCGCGATGGCAGCGCCCAGACCCGAGACCACGCCGCCAAAAATGATTAGCATGATCTTGTCGCCCAAAAATGGAGCGAAGTGAAAGACGTTAAGGAACAGCGACGAGAGCACGACCTGCATCATCGAGAAGATGACAAAGCGCTTGCTGATGCCGCTCCAACATAGGAGTGCCACGGGGATGTTGAGCGCGAGCATACCGAGCGAGATGTCGATGTGAACGCCGCCCAGCGAAGTAACGCGATCGAGCAGGACCGCGACGCCGGTGAGACCGCTCGGAAGCAGGTCGGCGGGCTGAATGAACGCCTGGATCAGGAATGTTTGGAGGACGGCGGAAATGGTGACCGCCACGGCAGTAATGGCACGGCGGACGATGGTGAGGCGGCCGAGCACGAGCACGCGGTCCGTGAGCTGATCGATGGCGTTCGCCACGTAGGTTCCTTTCGAAGGCAGATATAGTTGTGGGGCATGCCCGCGATTGTAGCATGGAGCGTGCGGGGGCGCTTCAATTCACCCT
>DAWBYD010000110.1:0-1801 GCA_052278285.1 Collinsella sp.
CAACCGTGCGCAGCAGGTGCTCGAAATCGAGCCGAGCATCGTGGACGGCAAGGCAACGCTGGGCGACGGGGCGCCTGAGTCCGCAGATGGTGCCGACGCGGTTGCCGTGTTCGACCATATGTCGTTCCGTTTTGACGATGCCGACGAGGACACCCTGTGCGACCTGAGCTTTGCCTGTCGCCGTGGCCAGACCACGGCGATTGTAGGCTCGACGGGTTCGGGCAAGTCGACGGTGGCCAAGCTCTTGTTGCGTTTCCACGATGCTACGAAGGGCGCCATTCGCCTGAACGGCGTCGATCTGCGCGACCTTTCGCAAGGTGAGATTCGCGGGCATATCGCTTACGTGCCGCAGAAGGCGTGGCTGTTCTCGGGCACCGTTGCAAGCAACCTGCGCTTTGGCAACGAGGGCGCGACCGAGGCTGACATGCTCCATGCGCTGGAGGTTGCCCAGAGCACCTTTGTGCTCGCCCAGCCCCAGGGGCTCGATACGCCGGTGGCCCAGGGCGGTACGAACTTCTCGGGCGGCCAGCGCCAGCGCCTGGCGATCGCCCGCGCACTCATGAAGCGCGCCGATTTGTATATCTTCGACGACAGTTTTTCGGCCTTGGACTTTAAGACCGATGCCGCCCTGCGCCATGCGCTGCAGGACGAGACGCGCGATGCCGCGGTGCTCATCATCGCGCAGCGTATCTCGACCATTTTGCATGCCGACCAGATTGTGGTGCTCAAGGATGGCGAGATCGTGGGCCTTGGCACGCATGACGAGCTCATGGAAACCTGCGAGGTGTACCGCGCTATCGCGGAATCGCAGATGAAGGGAGGTGAGTAGCATGACCGAGGAGCTCAAGAAGCAGGGCATCGCCGATGATGCCGCGGTTGCAGTGACAGTTGAGGAGACGGGCGTCGCGCCCGACCTGGACGAAGCCACCAAGGCAGCGGCGGAGCGCGAGGCTCGCCGCCAGGCGCTCTACGAGGAAAACGAGCGCGCCGAGGACGAGCGCGCCCGCGCCGAGGCGGAGCGCATGCGCGACGTTGACGACGAGGGCGAGGACGAGACGCCCCGCGACACCTGGGCGACGGTGCGCCGCCTGTGGAGCGAGGCCGCCGGCGACCATTGGCGCTTTTACATCGTGTTCGCGAGCATCGTGTTCTATGTCATCTTTAACACCGCGGCGCCGGCCTACAGCGCCCGCGTGATCGATGAGCTGTGGGGGCATATGAAGCTGGCGTTTACCAACAACGCTACCTTCAGCATTACCTGGGAGAACTGCGGCAGGACCATCTTCATCTACTTTATGATCTGGACCGCCGCCGCCTCGTTCTACGCACTCCAGAGCTTTTTGATGTCGAGCGTTGCCGAGCGCCTCAACCTGCGCCTACGCAACCGCATCGCACAAAAGCTCAACCGTCTGCCGCTTGCCTACTTTGACGCGCATCGTCCCGGCGAGGTCGTCAGCCGTGCGACCAACGACTTAGACAAGATGTCCGAGAGCATGCAACGCGGCTTGCTGCAGCTTCTGGTGTCGATCGGTACCGTGGTGGGCGCCGTGAGCGTGATGTTCGTGTTTAGCGTGCCGCTCACGCTTGTCTTTTTGTTCTTTACGGCACTTTCGCTGCTGGTGACGAAGGTCGTGTCGCGCCGCACACACGATGTGACGGGCGAGCGCCAGGAGTGGGTGTCCAAGATTACGAGCGCGGTCGAGGAAGGCTACTCGGGCCGTCTGGTGATCCGTGCGTTTAACCGCGAGCGCCAGCGCTCTGCCGAGGTACACGAGGCTTCGAAGGAGCTGGCGCGCGTGAG
>DAWBYD010000111.1:0-5843 GCA_052278285.1 Collinsella sp.
GGCGAGGATGCCGTGGACGTGACCGTGGCCGTCGACTTCCTTCGCGAGGTTAACAGCGGCAAGATCGATACCCTGTCCGGCCGCACCATTGTGGTGGGCGGCGGCAACGTGGCCATCGACGTTGCCCGCAACGCCTGCCGTCTGGGCTCTGGGCACGTTGAGATGTTCTGCCTGGAGAGCGAGGTCCAGATGCCCGCCAGCGAGGAAGAACGTCGCGAGGCCGTTGAGGACGGCGCTCACATCAGCTGCGGCTGGGGCCCCAAGGAGATTCACCTGGACGAGGCCGGTCGTGTGTGCGGTATCACCTTCAAGCGCTGCACGCGTGTCTTTGACGACGAGGGCCGTTTTGCGCCCGAGTACGACGAGAACGATCTGCGCCGTGTCGATGCCGACCGTGTCGTCATGTCGATTGGCCAGTCCATTGTGTGGGGCGACCTGCTGGCTGGCTCCAAGGTGGAGCTCGGCCGCGGCCAGGGCGCCCTTGCCGATCCCCAGACTTACCAGACCGCCGAACCCGACATCTTTGTGGGTGGTGACGTCTACACTGGCCCCAGCTTTGCCATCGACGCTATCGCCGCCGGCCACGAGGCCGCGGTGTCCATCCATCGCTTTGTGCAGCCGGGCTCCACGCTCACCATCGGCCGCAATCAGCGCCGCTACACCGCGCTCGACCGCGACGACGTTGTGCTCGAGAGCTACGACAACGCGAGCCGCGAGGTTGCCCACGTGGACCGCGAGCGCGAGAAGGCTGCGCCGTTTAGCGAGTACGTCGAGACCTTTACCGAAGAGCAGGTGCGCGCCGAGACCGCCCGTTGCCTGGGTTGCGGTGCCTCGATCGTCGACCCCAACAAGTGCATCGGCTGCGGCCTGTGCACCACCAAGTGCGCGTTCGACGCCATCCATCTGGATCGCGACCGCCCCGAGTGCTCCACGATGGTCAAATACGAGCAAAAGCTCCCAAGCCTGGGCAAGTATGCTTTAAAGCGTGCGATTAAAATCAAATTCGGGAAGAAGTAAGAAACGCAACAAGCAGGAGAACGGCGTAGAGAGCGGTTGGACAGCGAGCGAGTCCCAGGCGTGGCGAGGTGCCTTGAAAGAGGAGGGCATAGGGCTTTTGCCCATGCCCGACGATTGAAAGGCAGATCGCCCGTCTGGGGCTCGCGCAGCGTCAAGCCGACCGCCGTTCGGTAGAACGGCGGAAGGAAATAAATGCACGAGCTCGGAATCGTCTATCACATCATTCGCGATGTCGAGAACGTGGCGCGCGCCAATGGCGTGCGTCGCGTTTCGAGCGTGACGTTGCTGCTGGGCGAGGTCTCGGGCGTCGTTCCCGACTTGCTGCTCGACGCTTGGCGCTGGGCGGTAGATAAAAAGCCCATCGCACAGGGCGCGGAGCTTGTTGTGGAGCCCGTCGAGGCTGTGACGCATTGCGAGGCATGCGGCCGCGACTACGCGACGGTCGAGCACGGCAAGACCTGTCCCCATTGCGGTAGCGGCGAGACATACCTGCTGCAGGGCCAGGAGGTCATGATCAAGCAGATCGAGACCCCCGACGAGGACCCGGCAGACGCTGTCCCCGACGGCCCTTCCGACGTCCCCGACGCCGTCGACGCCGCCAACCCCCTCCACATCGCCTAGGATTCCCTATAAGTTGCGGTGAAATAGTTCCTAAATCCAGCCTTCTGGCTCTTAAACAAGAACTATTCCACCGCAACTATTTTGAGTGGTTTCATAGACCATAAGTCACGAAAATAGTCAAGCCATGTCTGTTTAAACAAAATAGCGGCAGTACAAGCGCATTTGCGCTTGCCTAAAATCGATATTAATGAACAGCCTGCTTGTATCTGTAAAATGCATGGCTTGATGAGCGACGCCTTGTCGTGTAATGAGTCAAAAAGCAGTAACGTAATCAACTTGTAACAAACCTAGACGTTTAAACAAATAATCCAACCTTTTGCGGATTTAGCTATAATTCCACAAACCAAACAGGTATACTCCTTTCATGTCGTGTAGGAATTACGTAGACAAAAAGGAGGTTATGTGATGGTAAGTATTGTTCTTGCTAGCCACGGGGACTTGGCAGCTGGAATCAAGCAGACGGGCTCGATGGTCTTTGGCGATCAGCCGTCTGTGGCCGTGGTCTCGCTCGAGCCGAGCATGGGCCCCGACGACTTCCGTGCCAAGGTCGAGGAAGCAGTCGCTTCCTTCGAGGACCAGGAGCAGGTGCTCTTCCTCGTTGATCTGTGGGGCGGCACGCCGTTCAACCAGATCAGCGGGCTCATCGAGGGCCACGATTCCTGGGCTATCGTCACCGGTGTCAACCTGCCTATGCTCATCGAGGCATATTCGCAGCGCTTTGACGCAAAGAACACTGCACATGCGATCGCAAAACATCTCGTGACTGAGGCTAAGGCTGGCGTGCGTGTCAAGCCCGAGTCTCTGGAGCCCGAGGAGAAGAAGCCGGCTGCGGCCGCCGCTGCTCCTGCAGGCGCCATCCCTCCGGGAACGGTCATCGGCGACGGGCACATCAAGATCGCCCACGTCCGTATCGACACCCGTCTGCTGCATGGTCAGGTGGCCACCACGTGGACCAAGCAGATCAACCCCAACCGCATCATCGTGGTTTCCGACGGCGTTGCTCACGACGAGCTCCGCAAGACCATGATCGAGCAGGCTGCCCCTCCGGGAGTTCATGCCAACGTCGTGCCCATCAAGAAGATGGCCGAGGTCGTCAAGGACACGCGCTTTGGTGACACCAAGGCCATGCTGCTCTTCGAGAACCCGCAGGATCTGCTCAGGGCCATCGAGGCCGGCGTCGACATCAAGGAAGTCAACATCGGTTCCATGGCTCACTCCAAGGGCAAGGTCGTCGTCACCAACGCCGTCGCTATGGGCGATGATGACGTTAAGACTCTCGAGGCTCTCAAGGCCAAGGGCGTCAAGTTCGAGGTCCGCAAGGTTCCTTCGGATTCCTCCGAGGATCTCGACGCCATGTTGAAGAAAGCTAAGGCCGAACTGGCCGCTCAAGCATAGTAAAGGAGGGTCCGATACATGTCTGCAATCACTATTCTGCTTGTTGCGATTGTCGCGTTGCTTGCCGGTATGGAAGGCATTCTGGATGAGTTCCAGTTCCATCAGCCGCTCGTGGCATGCACGCTTATCGGTCTCGTAACCGGTCACCTTCAGGAGGGCATCCTCCTGGGCGGTTCGCTCCAGATGATGGCCCTTGGCTGGGCTAACGTCGGCGCCGCCGTCGCGCCTGACGCCGCTCTGGCTTCGGTCGCTTCTTCGATCATCATGGTGCTCGCCCTCAACGGCGGCGCTACCGATTCGGCCAAGGCTGTTACCGCCGCCATCGCCGTCGCCGTCCCGCTGTCGGTCGCTGGCCTGTTCCTGACCATGATCTGCCGTACCCTGGCTACCGCTATCGCTCACGCCATGGACGGTTGCGCCGAGAAGGGCGACTTCTCCGGCATCGAGCGCTGGCAGTACGCTGCCATCCTCATGCAGGGCCTTCGTATCGCCATCCCGGCAGTACTTCTGTGCATCATCCCGGCCGAGGCTGTTACCAACGCGCTTAACGCTATGCCCGACTGGCTGTCCGGCGGCATGGCTGTCGGCGGCGGCATGGTCGCTTCCGTCGGTTACGCCATGGTCATCAACATGATGGCCACCAAGGAGACCTGGCCGTTCTTCATCCTCGGCTTTGTCCTTGCTGCCATCCCTCAGCTCACGCTGATCGCCCTTGGCCTCATCGGCATCTCCCTTGCCCTCATCTACCTTGGCCTTAAGGATCTGGCCAAGCAGGGTGGCGGCATGGGCGGCGGCTCCGGTGACCCGCTCGGCGACATTCTGAACGATTACGAGTAGGAGGGGAGTGATACATATGGCAGAGAACAAGATTCAGCTCACCAAGGCTGACCGCAAGAAGGTTTGCTTCCGTCATCAGTTCCTTCAGGGCTCGTGGAACTACGAGCGTATGCAGAACGGCGGCTGGTGCTTCGCAATGATCCCTGCGATCAAGAAGCTCTACACCAGCAAGGATGACCAGATTGCCGCTCTTAAGCGCCACCTGGAGTTCTATAACACCCACCCCTATGTTTCCGCCCCCGTCATTGGCGTTACCCTCGCTCTCGAGGAGGAGCGCGCCAACGGTGCCCCGATTGACGACGTCGCCATTCAGGGCGTCAAGGTCGGTATGATGGGCCCGCTCGCCGGCGGCGGCGACCCCGCCTTCTGGTTCACCCTTCGCCCGATTCTGGGCGCTCTGGGCGCTTCCCTGGCCCTGTCCGGCAGCATCGCCGGTCCGTTGCTGTTCTTCTTCGCGTGGAACATCATCCGTTACGCCTTCCTGTGGTACACGCAGGAGTTTGGCTACAAGGTCGGCTCCTCCATCGCCAAGGACCTCTCCGGCGGTCTGATGGGCAAGGTCACCGAGGGTGCTTCCATCCTGGGTATGTTCATCATCGGCGCCCTGGTCGAGCGCTGGGTGTCCATCTCCTTCACCCCGGTCGTCTCCAAGGTCACGCAGTCTGCTGGCGCCTTTATCGACTGGGCTAACCTGCCCTCCGGTTCTGAGGGTGTCAAGGAAGCACTGACGATGTACAACTCCATCGGTGCTAACGCCCTTGATCAGGTGAAGGTCACCACGCTTCAGGCCAACCTCGATCAGCTCATCCCCGGCCTTGCCGCCGTGTGCCTGACCCTGCTGGTCTGCAAGCTCCTCAAGAAGAAGGTCAGCCCGATCGTCATCATCCTGGCTCTCTTCGCCATCGGCATCATCGGTCGCGTCTGCGGCTTCATGTAAGCACGTTTCGGCTTAAGACCGAGAATTGCTAGGCAAGGGCTTTTGAGCCATTGAAACGGACCGCACCCGGTGGGTACACTGGATGCGGTCCGATTGTTTTATTTGGAGGGCGAGGTGCGCATGGCACAATCTCAGAACAGCACGGTCGATCTGGCAACGCCGGCAACCTGCCTGATGGGGCTTACCAGCCACGGTAACGTGATGGTGGGCAATAAGGCGTTCGAGTATTACAACGAGCGCAATCCCGAGGATTATATTCAAATCCCGTGGGACGAGGTCGACTATATTGCCGCCGAGGTTTTACGCGGCACCAAGAAGATCACGCGTTTTGCCATCTTCACCAAGGACAACGGTCACTTTACGTTTTCGACGCGCGACGACAAAGAGACGTTGCGCGCGGTCCGCAAGTACGTCGACGAGGATAAGCTTGTGCGTTCGCCCGACTTTATCGATGTGACGGCCAAGGGCGCCAAGAGCATCCCCTCCGTTATCAAAAACCTCTTCCACAAAGGCAACTAGTCATTAAAGAGCGCCCCCCAAGTGGGACGCAGTTTCCCATGGGGCTCGATCGGGAAAATGCATCCCAGTTCGAGCGCCGATTCCGGGATGTAGTTTCCGGAACGGGGTCGTTTGGGAAACTGTGTCCCGTTTCGAGCCGAAATTCTGGGACACAGTTTCCAGCGAGGTCCCATTGGGAAAGTTTGACCCAGAATTTGCCTGGATAGTGGGACACACTTTCCGGAGGGCTGTTCCACCGCAACTTCGAAGAGTGGCTATACGTTGTATTACAACGGCGTAAATCTGCTACACTAGTACAACATGCCTCCGTAGCTCAGGGGATAGAGCACCGCTCTCCTAAAGCGGGTGTCGACGGTTCGAATCCGCCCGGGGGCACCAGAGATTTGTCGAGCCCGGTACCATCACGGTGCCGGGCTCTTCTGGTCTAAAGGCCGGATTCGGACCGTCGACACCCGCGTCACCAATTTCCCCGCGGGGGGAGTTTTCGAATCCGCCCGGGGGCACCAGAGGAATATCG
>DAWBYD010000112.1:0-2352 GCA_052278285.1 Collinsella sp.
CAACGTGCAGGCCATGGCCTTTGGCAACAAGGGCGAGACCTCTGCGACTGGCGTCGCCTTTACGCGCAACCCGGCCGATGGCACTAAGGAGTTCTACGGCGATTTTCTGGTTAACGCCCAGGGCGAGGACGTCGTCGCCGGCATCCGCAACACCGAGCCCATTGCCGACCTCAAGACCACCCCGGGCCTCGAGTCCGCAGGTGAGGAGCTCGAGCGCGTGTTCCTGACGCTCGAGGATCATTATCGCGATATGTGCGATATCGAGTTCACCATCGAGCAGGGCAAGCTCTGGATGCTCCAGACCCGCGTGGGCAAGCGCACCGCCACCGCCGCCCTGCGCATCGCTATCGAAATGGTCGAGGAGGGCCTGAGCACCCGCGAGGAGGCTGTGGGCCGCATCGATCCCGCGCAGCTCGACCAGCTCCTGCATCCGCAGTTCGATGCCTCCAAAAAGTACGAGGCCCTGGCCAGCGGTCTAAACGCCAGCCCTGGTGCAGCCGTGGGCGAGATCGTGTTTTCGAGCGACGATGCCGTCGCGCGCGCCAACGAGGGCCACAATGTCATTCTGGTTCGCTGGGAGACCAACCCCGACGACCTGAAGGGCATGGTCGCCGCCGAGGGTATCTTGACGAGCCATGGTGGCAAGACGAGCCATGCCGCCGTTATCGCTCGCGGTATGGGTACGCCCTGCGTCTGCGGCGTCGAGCGCTTCCACATCGACGCCGCCGAGAAGGTCGTGCGCATCGAGGGCAGCGACCGCGTGCTGCATGAGGGCGATGTCATCTCCATCGACGGCACACAGGGTATCGTCGTCGACGGCGCTGTCGATCTGGTTTCGGCCGAGCTCACCGGCGACCTGGACACCATCCTGTCCTGGGCCGACGAGATTCGCCTGGACGAGACCGTCGGCCACGCCAAGCATGTGCGCGTCAACGCCGACAACCCCGAGGATGCCGCGCTCGCGCGCGAGTTTGGCGCCGAGGCCATCGGCCTGTGCCGCACCGAGCACATGTTCCTGGGCGATCGCAAGAACATCATCCAGAGCTTCATCCTGTCCGATGACGAGGCCGTGAAGCAGCAGGCCCTGGCCGACCTGCTCAAGGTTCAGACTGAGGACTTCCTGGCGATGTTTAAGACCATGTCCGGTCGCGATGTGGTCGTTCGCCTGCTCGACCCGCCGCTTCATGAGTTCCTGGATAATCCTCGCGAGCTCGAGGTCGCCATCACCAAGAAGGAAGCCGCCGGCGCCGGCGAGGGAGAGCTTGCCGCCCTGCGTGCCCGCCTGCGCCGTATCGACGGCATGGTCGAGTCCAACCCGATGCTCGGCCTGCGCGGCGTGCGCCTGTCTGTCGTCTTCGGTGACCTGCCGCTCATGCAGGTCCGTGCCGTGGCAACGGCCGCCGCTCGCCTTATCAAGGAGGGCGTCGACCCGCGCCCCGAGATCATGGTTCCGCTCGTTTCCATTACGGCCGAGCACGTCCAGACCCGTGAGGTCATCGAGCGCGTGATCGCCGAGGTTTCCGCCGAGGAGGGCGCCGAGCTCAACATTCCCGTGGGCACGATGCTCGAGCTGCCGCGCGCCTGCATGGTCGCCGACGAGATCGCCCATCATGCCGACTTCTTCTGCTTTGGCACCAACGACCTCACGCAGACGACCTTCGGCTTCTCTCGTGACGATGCCGAGGCCAAGTTCATCCCGCTGTACATGCACAAGAAGATCTTGAAGGACAACCCCTTCGAGACCATCGACTCTGCAGTACTTGAGCTGGTGAGCATGGCTGTCGAGAAGGGTCGCGCCACCAACCCCGACATGCACTTTGGCGTATGCGGCGAGCACGGCGGCGCCCCCAAGTCCATCAAGGCCCTGTTTAACGTGGCCGATGTGGACTACGTGTCCTGCTCGCCCTATCGCGTGCCCCTCGCGCGCCTGGCTGCCGCTCAGGCCAAACTCGAGGCGAAGCGCTCCGCCTAACGTTTTGGGTTTAGACGCCTAGCGTAGCCCCCTTCATGCCGCCCGTCTCATTCGCGAGGCGGGCGGTTATCATGTGCGGGTTTTGTCTTTTTGTCTGCGTAAAAAATTGTTCTTGCAGCAGAAACCCGCGCGTGTATACTCGAATACGTTTGTTCAACTACGTGCCGGCCAAGGTGGTACGGCACCTCTAGAAGAGTAAGGAATTGCACATGGATTACATCCGCGCAATCGAGCGTCAGCAGATCCGCGAGGACATCCCTCAGGTTCGCGTCGCCGACAACGTCAAGGTTCACTACCGCATTAAGGAAGGCGACCGCGAGCGCATCCAGGTTTTCCAGGGTGACGTCATCCGCATGGCCGGCGCCGGTGCCCGTGAGACC